>CABTZM010000094.1 GCA_902489295.1 uncultured Collinsella sp. | reverse complement strand
CATCGATGGTTGCCTCGGCCTTGGGCTCGGTGGGCGGCTCCTCAACCTTGGCGGCCGGCTTTGCGGCAGCCTTGGGCGCAGCCTTCGCAGCAGCGGTCTTGGCGGTCGTCGACTTCGTAGCCGTAGTCTTCTTGGCGGCCGTGGTCTTGGTCGCGGTTGTCTTTTTGGCAGCGGTCTTTGCCGGAGCCTTGGCGGCCGGCTTGGTCTCGGTGGCAGGAGCCTCAGCCGTGGCCTCGGCCTTTACCTCAGGAGCTACCTCGGCCTCGGCAGCCTTCTTGGTAGCGGCAGTGGTGCGCTTGCGCGTCGTCGTTGCCTTAGTAGCCGTCGTCTTGGTTGCGGCGGTCTTGGTAGCAGCAGCCTTGGTCGTCGTAGCCTTCTTGACCGTTGTCTTGCGCGTCGTAGTCTTTTTGGTGGCAGGCTTCGCAGCCGGCTTGGCCTCGGGTTCGGGAGCAGCCTCTACCTTGGGCTCAGCCTTCACCTCGGGCTCAGCCTCAACCGGCTTCTCCTCCACCTTAGGCTCCACAACCTTGGGCTCCTCAGCAGCAGTCTCCTCGACAGGCTCCACAGCCTCAACTACAGCCGCCGGCCTCTCAATCTCCGGATGCATAAAGAAGTACAGGTCCAGATACTTGTCGGCCGAGCGCGTCCAGCTAAAGTCCTGGCTCATGGCCTGCGTGACCAGCTGGTTCCAAGCGTCGCGGTTGTCCCAGAACAGACGTGCCGCGCGGAACACGGCGTCGCCCATCTCATCGCCGTTAAAGTTGCTAAACGAGAAGCCCGTGCCCTCGCCGGTAAACTCGTTGTACGGCACAACGGTGTCCTTCAGGCCGCCGGTCTCGCGCACGATGGGCAGGGTGCCGTAGCGCATGGCGATAATCTGCGACAGGCCGCAGGGCTCAAACTTCGAAGGCATCAGGAACATGTCGGCGGCGGCGTACATGCGCTGCGACAGCGCCGGGTCGAACTCGATGCGCGCGGCCATGGTGCCGGGGTACTTGTCCTGGAAGTAGCGCAGGCCGTCCTCGTAGTCGCGGTCGCCGGTGCCCAGCACAGCCACCTGCACGCCGCCGGCCAGAATGCGGTCGAGTGCATACATGACCAGGTCCATGCCCTTCTGGCGCGTCAGGCGCGTGACCATCACCATCAGCGGACGGTCATCGCGCACCTCGAGCCCAAGCTCTTCCTGCAGCTTGGCCTTGCAAACGGCCTTGCCGGAGCGATCCTCGACGGTGTAGTTGGCGGCAATGCGCGTATCGGTCGCCGGGTCAAAGCCCGCCACGTCAATGCCGTTCAGGATGCCCTGCAGCGCGTAGGAGCGCTCGCGCAGCACGCCGTCCAGACCCTCGCCAAACTCGGGCGTCTGAATCTCGTTGGCATAGGTGGGGCTTACCGTGGTGATGGCGTCGGCATAGCGCAGCGCGCCCAGCATGTAGTTGATGCTGCAGGCGTCGCAACGCAGCTGTGAGGCGGCCGCCGGAATATGCGCCACGCCCAGGATGTCCTCCATCACGGTGTCGCTAAACTGGCCCTGGAACGCCACGTTGTGGATCGAGAACACGGTCTTGACGCGGTCGTACAGCGGCAGGCCCTGGTAGAACTCGCGCAAAAACACGGGCGCCAGTGCCGTCTGCCAGTCGTTGCAGTGCAGGATGTCGCACTCAAAGCCGGCCGGCAGGTGCTGCAGGCTCTCGGTGATGGCCTTGGAGAAGAACGCGAAGCGCTCGCCGTCGTCAAAGAAGCCGTACGGATAGTCGCGCGCAAAGTAGCGCTCGTTATCGATGAACATATAGGTGACGCCGTCATGCTCGAGCTTCTCCAGCCCGCAGTACTCGTTGCGCCAGCCCAGGCTCACGTAAAAGTCGGCAAAGTGCTCCATCTGCGCCTTGTACTCGTCCTTGATGGTGGCGTACTTGGGCACCATCACGATAACTTCGGCGCCGGCGCGCACGAGCGCCGCAGGCAGCGAGCCCGCCACGTCGCCCAGGCCACCGGTCTTAACAAACGGTGCGCACTCGGCCGAGGCAAACACGATCTGCATCTTTTTGCTGGTTTCTGCCATATTGTCTCCCATGTTGCAATTCGAGAATAGCCGCCAGGTACAAACCGGGCGGCTATTCTTCAGTTTACGTGCGATTATGCGACGCCAATGTTAACGAACGATGGTGGTATCGGAAGTTAACGGAGCCTTGCCCAGCACCAGGATGTTCTCGGGCGTTCCGCGAAGCTCGGTGTTGGTGGGAACCACGTTGTTCTTGTCCAGGATGGCGTTTTCGACGCGGGCGCCGCTCTTGATGATGCAGCTCTGGTTGATGATCGAGTTGGTCACCGAGGCGCCTTCCTCAACCACAACGCCGCGCGACAGGATCGAGTTGCGAACGGTGCCCTTGATGATGCAGCCGGCCGAGATGATCGAGTTGCAGGCGTGGCTGCCGGTCGCGTAGCGCGAGGGCGGCACGTCGTGGGCCTTGGTCAGGATCGGGCGCTCGGGGTCGAAGAGCTGGTCGGCCACGGTCTGGTCGAGCATGTCCATGCTGCGGCGGTACAGCGACTTCTCGCTAAACACGCCCACAACCTCGCCCTTGTACTCGTAGCTGCACACGTCGATGTTGCCAAAGTCGCCCTGGAGCGCCTCGAGCAGATCCAGGTAGTCGGCAGCCTGGTAGTGATCGATGATCTCGAGCAGGGTCTCGCGGTTGACGATGCAGCAGTCCATGGACGCGTTGTCGCCGTACACGACGCCGGCGCTCACGCCCGTCAGGCGGCCGTTCTCGCCGATCTCGAGCTTGGTCTCGTCCTCAACGTTGCGCGTGGCCTTGCAGTACACGACGGTCATCTGAGCGCCGGAGTTCTCGTGCGCTTCGATGATGGTATTGAGGTCCATGTTGAAGATGATGTTGGTGCCCATCATCACAACATAGGGCTTTTCCGAGCGCTGGAACAGCGTCTTGTTGGAGATGATGTCGCGCAGCAGGAAGCGCATGCCGCCCTTGGTGGTGCCATACGCGTTGCCGGGGACCATGAACAGGCCGCCCTTCTTGCGATCCAGACCCCAGTCCTTACCCGAGCCGACGTGGTCGATCAAGGAGCGGTAGTTGCCCGGCATGACGACGCCGACGGTCTTGATGCCGGCATTCATCATGTTGGACAGCGGAAAGTCGATCAGGCGGTAGCGACCCAAAAACGGGACGGACGCGATGGGGCGGTCCTTAAGCAGCACGCTGCCGTAGGTCGAAGAATAGTTAGCGGTGATGTAACCGATGGCCTTGCGATTGATCATCGGATCATTCCCCCTTCCCGATAACGACGTCATTTCCAACGACGGCCGTATCCTTGGTGGTATCGACAGAGCCGAGCTTCACGCCCTCTTCGACCGTGGAGTTCTCGCCCAAAATAGCGCGGCAGATATGCGCACCGCTCTTAACGTGCGCACCCGGCAGCAGCACGGAGTCCTCGACCACGGCGCGCTCCTCGATGATGACGTCGGTCGAAAGGATCGAGTGGCGAGCGGTGCCGTAGATCTTGCAGCCGTTGGAGACCAGGCAGTCGTCCAGGCGGCCATCCGGACCAATGTAGTGCGGCGGACGCGTGGTGATGTTGGACATGATGGGGAAGTTCTTGTCAAACAGATCGAACTCGGGGTTGTTGCCCAGCAGGTCCATCGAGGTCTCGTGGAAGCTAGCGATGGTGCCGACGTCCTTCCAAAAGCCGTGGAACTCGTAGCTGTACAGGCGCTTGTCCTCGCCGAGCAGCTTGGGGATGATGTCCTTGCCAAAGTCGTGGCTCGAGCGCTGATCCAGAGCGTCCTCCTCGAGGGCCTCGATCAGCACGTCGGCCGAGAAGATGTAGATGCCCATGGAAGCAAGGTTCGAATCGGGCTTCTCGGGCTTCTCGGTAAACTTGGTGATGCGGCCGTCCTCGGGGTCGGTGGTCAGGATGCCAAAGCGGCTGGCCTCCTCCCACGGCACGGGCATAACGCTCACCGTAAGGTCGGCGTTGTTCTCAATGTGCGTCTTGAGCATCTTGCGGTAATCCATGCGATACAGGTGGTCGCCGGAAAGAATCAGGACGTACTTGGGGTCGTTAGCCTTGATGTAGTCGAGGTTCTGCGTAATGGCGTCGGCCGTGCCCGCATACCAGGCGCCGCCAGTCTGAGTCTCGTACGGCGGCAGGATCGACACGCCGCCGTCACGGCTGTCCAGATCCCACGCCTCGCCGGAGCCCACATAGGCATGCAGCAGATAGGGACGATACTGCGTCAGAACGCCCACCGTGTCGATGCCCGAGTTGGAGCAGTTGGAGAGCGAAAAGTCGATAATGCGGAACTTGCCACCAAAGCTAACCGCCGGCTTAGCGATCTTTTGGGTGAGTGCCCCCAATCGGCTGCCCTGTCCTCCTGCGAGGAGCATCGCGATGCATTCTTTCTTACTCATCGATTTCTCCTTCTGTCATCGATGTATCTAAACCCATTAGCGACGAGCGCGGCGCCAGGTCGCGCCCGTCGAGTAATGCCGTGCGGCTAGGGGAGTGCGCGCCCCTACGCGTGCCAGATCTCGTCGCGGTACTCGCGAATGGTGCGGTCGCTCGAGAACCAGCCGCTCGATGCGGTGTTGAGCAGCGCCTTGCGGTTCCAGGTCTCCTGGTCGCCGTAGCTGCCCGTGAGCTTCTCCCATGCGTCGACATAGCTGCGGAAATCGGCCATGACCAGGTCGGGGTCGTTGTTGTTCATGAGCTCGTTGTAGATGCTCTCGAAGTTGCCCGAAAGACCCGCAAAGGTGTTGTCCTTAAGCTCGTCCATCACGCGGCCCAGACGCTCGCGGTCGCCGTTGAGGGTATCCCACGCAAAGTAGCTGTTGGATGCCCAAAGCTGCTCGACCTCGGGAGCGGTCAGGCCAAAGATAGCCTCATTCTCGCGGCCGGCCAGGTCGGCGATCTCGATGTTGGCGCCGTCGAGGGTACCGAGCGTAATGGCGCCATTCATCATGAGCTTCATGTTGGACGTGCCCGAGGCCTCCTTACCGGCGGTGGAGATCTGCTCAGAGATCTCGGCGGCAGGGTAGATGAGCTGGGCGTTGCTCACGCGGAAGTTGGGGATAAAGCAGACCTTCATGACCTCGTTGACGCGCGGGTCGTTGTTGACGACCTCGGCGACGGAGTTGATCAGACGGATGGTCTCCTTGGCGAAGGTGTAGCTCGAGGCGGCCTTGCCGCTAAAGATGAAGGTCGTCGGCGTCACGTGGAAGTTGGGGTCGGCGATGCGACGGTTGTAGATGTCCATCACCTTCATGATGTTCATGAGCTGTCGCTTGTAGGCGTGGAAGCGCTTCACCTGAACATCGAAAACGGTGTTGGGGTCGATGACCAGACCGGTCTCGGCCTTGACGTAGGCGGCCAGACGCTCCTTGTTGGCGCGCTTGGAGGCACCCACGGCCTTCAGGAACTCGGTGTCGTTCTGGTACTCCTTGAGCTTCTCGAGCTCAAAGGCGTCCTTGAGCCAGCCATCGCCAATGGCCTCGGTCACGAGCTTGGCGTAGGTGGGGTTGGCCTCGGCAAAGAAGCGACGGTGCGAGATGCCGTTGGTCTTGTTGTTGAACTTTTCGGGCGTGAGGGCGTAGAAGTCCTTGAGCACGATGTTCTTGATGATGTCGGAGTGGATCTTGGCCACGCCGTTGACGCTGTGGCTGCAGATCACGGACAGGTTGGCCATGCGAATCTCGCCGTCCCATAGAATGGCGGTCTGGCGCAGACGCTCCTGCCAGCCCTCCTGCGTGGTGTCGAACGACTCGTGCCAACGACGGCTGATCTCGTCGATGATCTGGTACACGCGGGGGAGGAGCTTGGAGAACGTTCCGATGGGCCACTTCTCCAGAGCCTCGGGCAGGATGGTGTGGTTGGTGTAGCTCACGACCTGCGTCACGATGTTCCAGGCGTCGTCCCACTCGAGCTTCTTCTCGTCGATGAGGATGCGCATGAGCTCGGGGCCGCACATGGCGGGGTGCGTGTCGTTGGTGTGGATGGCCACAAACTGCGGCAGCAGCTCCCAGTTCTCGCCGTGCTCCTTCTCAAAGGTGTCGAGCAGGCTGTAGATGCCGGCCGAGACAAACAGGTACTCCTGCTTTAGGCGCAGCAGACGGCCGTGCTCGCCGGCGTCGTTGGGGTAGAGGATGGCGCTGATGGCCTCTGCCTCGGCGCGCTCGGCGTCGGCCAGGGCGTAGTCACCGCGGTTGAAGGCTTCCAGATCGAAGTGCTCCTCGACCGGCTCGGCAGCCCAAACGCGCAGCTTGTTGACGGTCTCGCCGGCATAGCCCACGACGGGGATGTCATAGGGAACGGCCAGGATATCCTGCGTGTCTACCGTGCGGTAGAACGTGCGGCCGTCCTCCTCAAATCCCTCAACGTGGCCACCAAACTTGATGGTCACGGCCTTGTCCTGACGACGGACCTCCCAGGGATAGCCGTGGGTGAGCCACTCGTCGGTGGTCTCGACCTGGCTGCCGTTGACGATCTCCTGCTTAAACAGGCCGTAGCGGTAGCGCATGCCGTTGCCGTAGCCGGCAATGCCCTCGGCTGCCATGGAATCCAGGAAGCACGCGGCCAGACGGCCCAGGCCACCGTTGCCCAGAGCCGGATCGGGCTCCTGGTTCTCGATGACGGACAGGTCGAAGCCCATGTCGTCGAGCGCCTCGGCGACCATGTCGCGCACGCCAAAGTTGAGCAGGTAGTTGTCGAGCAGGCGGCCAATCAAAAACTCGATCGAGAAGTAGTACACGCGCTTTTTGCCCTCGGCGGTGACGCGGGCGTCGCTCTTGGTAGCGACGGTGCGGGCCTTCTCGGCCACGAGCTTGGCCAGGGCGTTAAAGCGATCGAGATCGCTGGCGGCCTCGACGCTCTTGCCGCTGATGCTCATGACGGCATCGCGATAGAGCTCGGTAAACTCCTGCTTGTTGTCGAAAATCTTATTCATACGTTCCTTTCCCCCGGGGATATCTCCCGGAACGGTTATGACTTACATCCTACGCCCCAGAGGGGCGGGTGATTACAGTGGTAACGGCTTTGTTACGCGTCCTTAGCAGTCGACTTAACAGAAGCTGACTTGGCCTTGGTGGTTGCCTTTTTGACAGCCGGCTTCTTGGCTGCGGGCTTCGCAGCGGCCTTGGTCTTGGTCGTCGCAGCCTTGGCCTTAGCCGGAGCCTTCTTGGCCGCGGCAGTCTTGGGCTTTACCGAAGACGCACGCTTGCGCGTAGCTTTCTTGGGCGCCTCAACCACCGGCGGCTTATAGCTGCTGGGGCCGCGGCGCTTAAGCACCACGCCTGCCAGGCCGGGCACCTTGATCTCGATGGAGTCCATCTGCCCGTTCCAGGGATAGGGCTCGCTCGAGCAGGTGTAGGGCTCCTCGCCAGCGTATCCGCTACCGCCGAACTCAGGACGGTCGGAATCGAAGATGACCTCCCAGTCACCCTCGCGCGGCACGCCCACGCGGAAGCTCTCGTAGCTCGCCGGGTCAAAGTTGATCAGGATCACAAGGTCGTCGTCGACGTCCTCGCCCTGGCGCACAAAGCTTACGATGGACTGCTTGGAGTTGTCCGCGTCGATCCAGGTAAAGCCGTCGTCGGTGTAGCCGCGCTCGTACAGGGCGGGCTCTGCGGTGTACAGGTGGTTGAGCGCCTTGATAAACGCCTGATGATGCTTGTGAGTCTCGTACTCCTCGGTCAGGAACCACTGAATGGACTCGTAGTAGCGCCACTCAATAAACTGGCCGATCTCGTTGCCCATAAAGTTGAGCTTGGCACCGGGGTGCGTCATCTGGTAGAAGGCAAGCGTGCGCAGGCCGGCAAACTGGCGCCACCAGTCGCCAGGCATGCGGCCGATAAGCGAGCACTTGCCGTGTACGACCTCGTCGTGGCTTAAGGGGCAGATAAAGTTCTCGGTAAAGGCGTACATGATGGAGAACGTGAGCAGGCCGTGGTTGCCGGGGCGCCACGGAAAATCGGTCTGCATGTAGTGCAGCGTATCGTTCATCCAGCCCATAT
>CABTZM010000093.1 GCA_902489295.1 uncultured Collinsella sp. | reverse complement strand
GCCTTCCCGCATCACGAGAACGAGTGCGCCCAGGCCACCTGCGCCTGGCACCAGGGCTTCTCCAACACCTGGATGCACACGGGCATGCTGCTGGTAGACGGCGAGAAGATGTCCAAGTCGCTCGGCAACTTCTTTACGCTGGCCGAGGTGCTCGAGCAGCACTCCGCTGCCGCCCTGCGTCTGCTGATGCTGCAGACGAGCTATCGCTCGCCGCTCGACTTCTCCTGGGAGCGCCTGGAGGGTGCCGAGAACTCGCTCACGCGTATCGCCGGTACGGTCGAGAACCTGCGCTGGGCCGCGAACCATGCGACGGCCGATGCCGATGAGGCAGCATCTGAGGCGTTTGCCGCCAAGGCCGCCGAGACCCGTGCCACCTTTAAGGAGTGCATGGACGACGACTTTAACACCGCTGGTGCTATGGGTGCCGTCTTTGGCTTTGTGACCGAGTGCAACCAGTACCTGGAGCAGGCGGGCGACGCTGCCGACAAGGCCGCCGCGCTTGCCGCCGCCGACACGCTGGCCGAGCTGCTCGATACGCTTGGCGTTGAGCTCCCCGAGCCCAAGGTCGAGCTGCCGCTGGGTCTGCTGGGCGTTGCCGCCGGTTTGGTCGCCTATACGGGTGACGACGTGGACGAGGCCGCTGCCAAGATTCTCGAGGCCCGCGCCGAGGCCCGCGCCGCCAAGAACTGGGATCTGGCCGACGCCATCCGCGACCAGCTCAAGGACCTTGGCCTGACGATTGAGGATACTGCCGCCGGCACTCGTATTAAGACTCTCTAGTTATTTGTCGACCGTTCGAGGTGCGGCAGATTGCCTTGAAAGAGGAGGGCATAGACCTGGTGGTCATGCCTGACGATTGAAAGGCAAGGTGCCGTGGCTCGGACGGTCGATTCTTGTTCGTTATCTATTTAAGGAGGCCGCTTTATGGCCGACAATCGCAAGCGTGCACCGCGTGGAGGCAAGCAGACTGCTTCTGGCTCGCGTCCGATTCGCCGCAACGACCGCGCTGCCGCTCCCAAGGGCCAGCGCGAGCGCTCCCAAGCCCAGGCTGCGCGTCCGCAGCGCGATCGCAACCGCGACAATGTTCAGGTCCCCAAGGGCGAGTTTATCGAAGGTCGTCGTGCTGCCGCCGAGGCCCTGCGCACCGGTTTTCCTGTCAAGTGCGCGCTCATCGCCGAGGGCGGGGAGCGCGATGCCGCCTTGTCGCGCCTGGTCGACGACCTCAACGCCGCGGGCGTCCGCATTAAGTATGTGCCGCGCGCGCAGCTCGATGCGCTGTCGAGCCATGGCGCTCACCAGGGCATTGCGCTCGAGGTTGGCAACTTCCCCTATGCCGATGTTGCCGATATCCTCGACCGTGCGGGCGACGGTCCGGCGCTTGTCGTCGTGCTCGACCATGTGACCGACGACGGCAACTTTGGCGCCATCGTGCGCTCCGCCGAGGTCGTGGGCGCGGCGGGCGTCATCATTGCCAACAAGCGCGCCGCCGGTGTGACCGTCGGCAGCTATAAGACTTCTGCCGGCGCCGTCATGCACCTGCCCATCGCGCAGGTTCCCAACATTGCCCGTGCGCTCGATGACCTCAAGGCCGCCGGCTTTTGGGTGGGTGGCGCTTCCGAGCACGCCGAGGGCAGCTGCTGGGATGCTCCCTTCGAGGGCCGCGTGGCGCTCGTCATGGGCTCCGAGGGCGACGGCATCTCGCGACTGGTGCTCGAGAAATGCGACTTCTTGACCAAGCTTCCCCAGTGCGGCATGACCGAGAGTCTCAACGTTGCCCAGGCGACCACCGCGCTGTGCTTTGAGTGGCTGCGCCGCAATGCCGGCGAGCTCATGGGGGAGGAGTAGCGCATGTCCAAGAAGAACCGCGCCAAGTCCAAGGCCAAGCGCTTTGGCGAGGGCTCGGCCAAGCCGATTGTTTCGGCCGCGACCTATGGCGTGGGCGGCAATGCGTTTGCGCAGGCCATCGCCGATCCGGTCTCGACGGTGCACTCCAATAAGCCCGAGCTGCTGGTGGTCGACGGTTACAACGTGATTCACTGCACGCCGCGCTACGAAAAGCTCGTCTACGACCATTCCGACGATCCGTATTCCAGCGACGTCCACGATATGGCGCGCACTGCACTCATCAACGACGTGGCGGCGTTTGCCCAGGGCCGCTACGAGGCTGTGATTGTGTTTGACGGCGCGGGCAATATCTCCAGCGAGCGCCCCAACCTGCCGGCCCGCGGCGTGTGTATCGAGTTCTCGCCGACGGGCGTCTCTGCCGATACCGTGGTACAGAAGCTCTGCATCGAGGCGCGCGAGGAAGGCCGCGCGTGCTCCGTGGTGTCGAGCGACGGCACGATCCAGGCCGTCGTCATGGGCAAGGGTGTTACGCGCATCTCGAGCCGCATGCTGGTGGACGAGATCAAACAGATCGACAACGACGTGCACGAGGCCGAGGAAGCCCCGCAAATCAAGATGACTCTGGGCAGTCGCCTGAGCCCCGATGCCCTGGCAAAGCTCAAGGCCCTGCGCGGCCGGTAGGGGAGTATCTGTAGAGACCAGCTACTCGGCTGGTCAATTCATTGGCTTGTAGTTATTGGATTGTGGACTTGCCATCGCCAAAACGAATAGGTTTTTTGTTTTGGCGAACAGACGAAACTATTCGTTCTGACGAATAGTTTTGAGATGTGGTCGGTCGAAGGGCCTGTTGCGCCCCATCCTCAATTCCTTTATCCTTAACAGGCTTCGCGCGAAAGCGCCAAGTGTGCCAGTGTGGCGCAACGGTAGCGCAACTGATTTGTAATCAGTGGGTTGCAGGTTCGATTCCTGTCACTGGCTCCATGAGAGTTTCGGGCTCTGTCTCTATATGGGACAGGGCCCGTTTCTATTTAGGTGGTGCGCCATCGGGTTAGCGCTCAACCCGTTTTTGGTTTGTCTCGTCCTCCAGTTTGTCTAAATCTGTAACACCAAGACCGATATTCGGCATCTAACTGTTACAGATTGAGATGAAACTTAGGGTGTTTTAGGAATATCTTGATCTGTAACATGTAGAAGCGGAATAGGCCTCTTGCTGTTACAGATCGAGACAAGAGCGGGTGCGGACATGGGGTCCTGTTCGAGCGTGGATTTCTGGACACGCGAGCGAAGAAAATCTCTCGACCGGAGAACGAGCGTGGATAATTAACTTGGATAGAGAGCTAAGGTAAACACCGATTGTCTATCGACGGCTTTAGAAACAACGGCCCCGATTTCATTGTGGAATCGGGGCCGTTTGTGCCTCAGGAATCCGAATGGATTAATCGAGCTCCTAAGGAACTTCTTGGGTTCTTGCTAATGGTCTGCCGAGGATGTCCCCAATGCAAACAGCGGGCATCTACTCAATATAGCTGGGGTTCTTCTTGATGATCACGCGCGCAGCGATGAAGGAGACGACGATGGCGATGATGGCGACAACGCATGCCAGCACGAAGTTGCCCATGGACCCATCGGGAGCGATAAAGATGAGTGCCGAAAGAAGGCCGGGGCATGCTCCCGCAACATACTCTTTCAGAACAAAGATGCCTGCAGGGAGTCCAGCGCAGAGCGCGCCGATTGCCGTGCCGACAAGCAGACGGGGACGCTCGATGAGGCAACCGTAGAACGCGGGCTCGGTTACGCCACAGAGTGCGGTGACGGCAACCGTGGTGACCATACCCCTCTTCTCTTTGTTTCCCTTCATGGCAGTTGCCAGGGCGAGGCTCGTGCCGCCAATACAGAGGTTCGAGATGAATCCAAAGATAATGGGTGCCCAACCGAGCTGCGCCAGGCTCGTAACTTCGATTGCGATGTAAGCCTTATCGAGACCGAGCATGACGAAATAGGGGTTAAGGGCTGCCAGGATCGGAGTGGCGATAAATGCCACGTTGTCCATAAGCCACGTGACGGCATCGCTCAGCGCGTAGCCCATCATGCTGCCGGCGGGGCCAAGGATAATCAGCTCGACGGGCACGACGATGATCATGGTGAGCAGCGGCTTCAAGAACAGTTTGGTAACGTCGGGAATGATTTTCTGAAGACCGCGATCGACGAAGTACATGAACACGACGCCCAGTACGATTGGCACCACCGTGCTCGAGTAGTCATTCGTCGGGATGGGGATGCCAAGAAAGTCGAGACCCTCAGCACCGCTAATGGACGAGCTGATCATGATCGCGCCCAGCAATGCGCCCATGATGGGCTGCATCTTCATGACGGCTGCGAGCTGATAACCAAGATAAACGGGCAAGAAGCTAAACGAAGCGCTAAAGATCGCCAACAGGACCTGGGCGGTTCCGCTATCGGTGCTCAATCCGCAATAATTGACCAGGAGATTCTTGATCGAAAGAATGAGTCCGCCAACGATGAGCGCCGGGACGATGGGCATGAATACCTGTGCAGAGACGTTCCCGAATTACTCAATCAAGCCCATGGCGGTGTTACCGCTTTTAATGCCTTCTGCAAGGTCTTTGGCGGTTTGGGCATCGTCGGCAACCGTGCCACCGCCGACTTCGATTCCCGCGAAGTCGAGGAAGTCGTTGTAAGCCTCGGTGACGTTGGGGCCGATGATCACCTGAAGCTGGCCACCGCTGACTACTGCCCCGAGCGCCTGATCGGCCGATTTGGCGAGCTGGAGATCGATAATCGAGGTGTCTCGTGCGTCGATGCGAAGGCGCGTCGCACAATGAGTTACCGATGTAATGTTCTCTTTGCCGCCAACAGCCTTTAGGACTGTTTCGGACATTGCCTGATATTTCATCTCTTTCTCCTAACCTTCCTGCTCCTGATACTTCGAGATAAGGTCTCGGTACCAATACCAGCTCTTTTTGGGGGTGCGCTCCAGATTGTTTTCGAAGTCGATATGGACAAGTCCGTATCGTTTTTCGTAGCCGTTGATCCAGCTATACAGATCCATCGTCGACCAGAGGTAGTAGCCCTCAACGCGCGCGCCGTCGCGCTTGGCCCTCATCATGTGCTCGATGAACTGGCCCAGAAGCTCGATGCGGTCATCATCGTGGACCATTCCGTCTGCGTCTGGTTGCTCATAGGCGCCATGTCCGTTTTCCGTAATAAAGATGCGGGGCGCGTCATAGCGCTCGTGGACATCCATGATGGTTGAATACATGCAACCTGGGAGTATTTCACGGCCCCATTTATTGCGGGGAACATTGCTGTCGCGGGCGCTTTCAAACAAGGGCGCAATGCATTTCCCTTCGACCTTTTTGCTCGAACCGCCCTTATTGTTCGCCGAAACGGCAAGCTCTCCACCGTGCCAGTCGGTTACATACTCTCGGCAATACACGTTGAGTCCAATAAAATCGACTTTACCGTCTCTGAATTCTTCTACGTCATTTGGGGATCGATAGAGCGAGACGCCAAGTTTTTCAAGGATTTCGTCCATTTCTGGCGGCAGTTGACCCTGAAGCGCTGGTGCCAGAATCATGCGATTGGCGAAAAAGTCTGCGTATCGAAATACGTCATCAGGGTGCTCGGTTGCCGGGTCGAGTTCGACAACGCCGCCATCGTGGACGGCGCCGATGATGCCGTCGTAGCCCATTTGACGATATGTTCGGACTGCGAGTGCGCTTGCGCGCATCAGGTTGTACTGAAACTGCATGTACGACTGAACGTCGAGCGATCGATTGGGGGGATAGTTGCCCAACATGTTTACGCAGTAGCTGTAGAAATGCGGCTCGTTAACGGTAGCCCAGATTTTGACGCGGTCTCCAAAGCGCTCAAAGCAAATCTTGGCGTATTTGCAGAACCACTCTGCCATGTCATTGTTCAGCCATCCGCCTTTGCAAGCAAGCGTGAATGGCAGATCGTAATGGAACAGCGTAACGTTGGGCTCTATGCCATTTTCGAGGCAGCAATCAATGACCCGATTATAAAAATCGATACCCTCTTCATTCACTTCGCCGATACCCGTGGGGATGATTCGACTCCATGAAAGAGAGAAGCGATAGGTGTTTTGTCCGCCTTCTTTCATCATGCGGATATCTTCTTCATAGCGATGGTAGAAGTCGCAAGATACATCACCGTCAACATGGTTGATGTTCTTATTGCTTGTGTGGCTAAAGAAATCCCACTCGGCAAGGCCTTTGCCGTCTTCATTCCAGGCACCCTCGCACTGATAAGACGCCGTGGCGGAACCCCAGAGAAACGGCATGTTGTTCACGTTGCCCATGAATCCCCTTTCCATCATTCAACACGGTGGATACGTGTGGCGGAATTACGATTAAGATGACGTCAACTGATTTGAATCATAGGAGAACGACCAAAGCTGTTTGATTCAATAAATGAACCATGATTTCGAGGAGAGCGGAAAGAGGGATCACGTGAATATCAATGACTTCGACGTGCTCAATCGCATTAGCTCCATCATCAACAGCGAGTTTGGGTCAAACGATGCCGCCATCGCTCGATATCTCATCGCTCACATTAGGCGTTCGAGCGAAATCAATGTTGCCGCAATAACCCGCGATGCATTCGTGACCCGTTCCGCTGTTCGTCGTTTCTGCAATCGATTGGGCTACCAGTCTCTTAGCGATTTGAAAGAATCATTTACTCAATCAGTCTTTCCAAGCGACTTAAGCCATCGAGAGGAGGAATTTGGCTACGAGGAGTACAGGGCAGAGCTCGACGTTCGCATGATCGAGATGTTCGCTGAGGTTGAAAGCGGCGTGTCCGATATCGCTATTAAGCACATTGCCGACGAAATTGATGGCCATAAAAACGTTGAAATCTGGTGCACCAATAATGTGAGCGCCAATCTCGTACGATTTCAGCAGGAAATGTTTTATGCGGGCAAGATAGTTCGCATAGTTGCTGGGGCTAACGTCGCGGAATTGAAAAACATAGGAGACGCTTCGCAGTCATTGATAATTCTCGTATCGGTCTCCGGGCTATTTGCGTCACAGGCGCGTGAGTATCTTGATTGCCGTTCGGGCAGGAAGATTCTAATTACTGCGTTTAGCAACGATGACAAATCGAGGTCTTTTGACCGTGTATATCGTCTTGGTAATGCGGGAAACGGAATTGACCGACTCGGCGTTTATTCGAAATATGCCATGACTTATTTCTTCGACTTGCTGTCGTCGTGTTACTTGAGTCGCTACCCCTGCACCAAGGGTGAGCCGCTCTATGGGTCTACTTTGGCCTGGCCCGAGTAGTTGCGGCTCTATAGTTCTCCCGCCTGGAGAATGAGCGTGGATAATCTGCCACTTTGGCCTTAGAGCTGCGCTAAGAGCGGGAGAATATCCACGCTCGATCGTGCCGGGGAAGCCCGATCGCGACCTATGTAATAGTGCAAGAGGGCCGTTATCGAAGGTCGATGCTGTGGGCGTACTCCACCGTGCCAAAGTGTTCCCTCGGGAAATGTCACCAGTGCAGCGAAATCCGCTGTCCTTCATATCCAAACTCAATAAAACCGCAGGTCACGGCTATATAGATACGCCCGGCACCGTGTATCTAGAGGTTTTCGTTGACAGCCCCCAAGGTTGCATCGTATTATCTTTTTCGTTCGCGGGGGCGGCGGTCCAAAAGACCAAAGGACCTGCGGATACTTGAACGATTGGGAGTTTGCCCGAGTGGTTAATGGGGACGGGCTGTAAACCCGTTGGCTCTGCCTACATAGGTTCGAATCCTATAGCTCCCACCCGTCAAGTGCCTGTATAGCTCAGTCGGTAGAGCACTTCGTTGGTAACGAAGAGGTCACCAGTTCAAGTCTGGTTGCAGGCTCCATCCGGCGGTGTAGCTCAGTTGGTTAGAGCACACGGTTCATACCCGTGGCGTCACTGGTTCGAATCCAGTCACCGCTACCATAGGTAACACGGTGGCTTCTCAATAGTATGTTGAGAGGCCACTATGGTATAAAGGCAAAGTCCCGTCCGGGGACGACCTGTTTAGAGGAGGGCTTTATGGCCAAAGAGAAGTTTGAGCGCACTAAGCCGCATGTTAACATCGGCACCATTGGTCACGTCGACCACGGCAAGACCACGCTGACCGCTGCCATCACCAAGGTTCTCTCCGAGACCGAGGGCTGCAAGGCTGACTTCACTGCGTTCGAGAACATCGACAAGGCTCCCGAGGAGCGCGAGCGCGGCAT
>CABTZM010000092.1 GCA_902489295.1 uncultured Collinsella sp. | reverse complement strand
GGGTTAAGTTTGTCGCGAGTTCCGCACGCAAAGGAAAGCACTTAATGTGCTTTCCGTCTTGCGCAGGACTGTAGAGCAGCAAACTTAACCCCCGCCCTCAGCCCCGGAGACCCTCCCGGAGGGACCCAAAAAATTTTTTCAAAAAAGTTGTTGCGCGCCGGACAGACTTCTGTGTATACTAATCCCCGCAGCGCACGCGAGCGGAAACAAACGCGAACGCCTGCCTGGGGAGTTAGCTCAGTTTGGTTAGAGCGCCGGCCTGTCACGTCGGAGGTCGCGGGTTCGAGCCCCGTACTTCCCGCCAACGCAATTAAAGCCACGTCTTCGGACGTGGCTTTTTGCGTTTGATGCACTTTGTTTCGATAGAACGATCGCCCCGGTGCATCTTCGCCCAGAATCCCCGCGCCTTCGGGAACGCAAGTAAAATCTAATAAGTATATCTGTCTGAACAACAGCTTTGTTGCGCAACACCTGTTCTACGAGACAGGGGGTTAGGTTATACTAAATTGCACTGTGCGCCGCACCTGATGCATTTCGCTCCAAGCGCGGCACTCAGTGGATATCCGATTTACCATTTGGATGTCCTGGCGGTCATTTAGCGTCTCGACACAAGCTCGGCCCCGGAGCTCGTTCGAGCTGTTCGTATTCCTTGAAAGGGGAAAAATGGACATATCGAGGAAGACTGATTACGCCCTTCGTATGCTGGCGATGCTTGCTGAGGATCCGGAGCGTTTGCTTTCTGTTCGCACCGCTGCCGAAGAGGTCAATGTCCCGTATTCGTTTGCCCGCTCGATTCAGCACGGTTTGGTCCAGGCCGGTATTGTGGAGAGCCTGCGCGGCGTCCACGGTGGCATGCGTCTCAAGGTCAGTCCGGACGACGTCACTATCCGCCAGGTCGTCGAGGCCGTTCAGGGTCCTATGGTTATGAACGATTGCACCGCGCCCGATGGTGACTGTGCGCGCATGGGCGCGTGCTGCTATCATCCCCTGTGGGCCGGAGCCCAGGCGTTGATGCGCGACTACCTCGATTCCGTTTCGCTCGGCGACATCGTCGCTCGCCGCCAGTTCCCAGCCGTCGATCCCAAGTTCGCCGACCGCGAAGCGTTTCCCGAGTACGCCACCTGCGCGTGCGCTTACCGGGAGGAATAGCGCCGCATAAGGAGCATAGCCATGATTCAGGACCCCTTTCGTTCGATGATTCGTTCGGAAGGGGTCTTGCGTTATCGCGACCTTCCGTGGCGCCGAACGCGCGACCCGTACATCATTTGGCTTTCTGAGGTCATGTTGCAGCAAACACAGGTGCCGCGTGTGGAGGCGCGCATGCCGGTGTGGCTCAATCGTTTTCCGACCGTGCAGGCGCTTGCCCAGGCCGCGCCTTCGGATGTTTTGGACGCTTGGCAGGGGATGGGCTACAACCGACGCGCTCTGGCGCTTCACGGGGCCGCTCAGCGCGTTGTAGAGGACTGGGGCGGGGAGTTTCCGCGTGAGACGCGTGACTTGGTCACTCTGCCTGGTATTGGCCCGGCAACGGCGCAGGGTATCCGGTCGTTTGCGTTTGATCTTCCGGGCGTGTATCTGGAGACCAACGTGCGCACGGTCTTTTTGCATCATTTCTTTCCCGATGTGCCGGCCGTTCCCGATCGCGAGCTGGTGCCGCTGATCCAAGCTGCCTGTCCGGCGGCCCCCGGTGCGGCGGCGGACGAGATCGCTCCCTTTGCCGCGCCTCAAGACGATGCCGACACGCCGCGCGCGTGGTATTACGCATTGCTGGATTACGGCGCGTATCTTAAAAAGACACTGCCCAATCCGTCCAGGCGGTCGGCGGGCTATAGTCGTCAGTCCAAGTTTGAGGGCTCGCGCCGCCAAAAGCGCGCGCATATCGTGCGTATGTTGTTGGCAGCGCGCGATGGGCAGCCGGCGGGGATTACGCTTGCTGATGCCGTGGTGGGCGTTAACGAGATGGAAGCGGCAGCCGGTCGCGGGCCGGTCGAGTGCGACTTGATCGCGGGCATTCTAGCTGACCTGGAGCGCGAGGGCTTTTGCCGAGCCGAGGACGATCGTTGGTTGAGTGTGTAGCCCGCTCAAATCTGAAGAACGGGATTGTAAGGTTTAAATTCGCGGCTTGAGGGCATCCTAAAGACAAGGTCGCTCAAAGCCTATGGGCGGCACGTGTTGAAGGGAAGTACACCTATGGATTTTGAGAATTCCCAAACCAAGAAGAACCTCGAGACCGCTTTTGCCGGTGAGTCCCAGGCACACACCAAGTATCGCTACTACGCATCTAAGGCCAAGAAAGACGGCTACGTTCAGATTTCGAATATCTTTGCCGAGACCGCAGGCAACGAGTCCGAGCACGCCAAGCTGTGGTTTAAGTATCTGCACGACGGCGTCGTCCCCGATACCCTGGACAATCTGCGCGATGCCGCCGCAGGAGAGAACTACGAGTGGACCACGATGTACGATGAGTTTGCCAAGACCGCCGAGGAGGAGGGCTTTGCCGAGATTGCCGCAAAGTTCCGTGGTGTCGCCGCCGTCGAGAAGGCTCACGAGGAGCGCTACAACAAGCTCGTCGAGCGCATTGAATCGGGCGAGGTGTTTGAGCGCGAGGGCGTGAAGGTGTGGAAGTGCCTGAACTGCGGGCACCTGCACGTTGGTGCCGAGGCGCCTGAGGTGTGCCCGGTGTGTAACCACCCCAAGGCGTACTTTGAGGAGCAGGTGGTGAACTACTAGCGCGTGGCGCTGGCTGCTGCGGAGCGCAGGGCGGGAGGCCGGATTGCCTTCCCTCCCCGCTCACGGCTCCGCAGGGTCGCGTTGAGGGAAGGTAATCCGGCCTCCCACCCTGCGCTCCGGCTTCGGGTCGTTGCGTGCTCGCTACAGAAAAGCTGATAACTAAGTTTGTGTGCCGCCCCTTTTGGGGCGGCACGTTTTTGTATGGGGCTGGTTGGGACGGCACCGTTCATGGGTGGGGTACACTGGGTAGCGGCTTTTAGTTTATCTACTACCTGATGGGGTGTTTTTGTATGGGTAAGAAGTCTCGGGCTCGGGTTGCTGCGGCGGGAACTCGCAAGGATCCTGGTCGTCGGGTTGCCGAGGGTAAAAAGGCCGATCGTGCCGAGAAGGACAAGAAAGTCGGCGCGCATGCTCATCCTGAGTGGGCACCCCATTTGAATTCGGCTAGTGAGGATTTGACTGCCAAGTTGTTTACTCTGGTCGAGGTAATTTTGGGCGTGGTGCCCCTTGTGGTTATCGGTTTATTCTTGGCTTCGAAGGACGCTACGAGTGTCGATAAACTCACCGAGGTCTTTTCGCAGGAGCCCTCGATGGTGGTCACGTTTATTTCTGCGTGCTTGCAGCCGTTTGTGGCGTACATGCTGTATATGGTCTACCGCAAATACTGCGAGGGCGACGCTGGTTTTGTCGCCGGCAACCTGATCGGTCTTTTGTGCTCCGAGATCCTACTGCTCAATATCCCGGGCGTCATCGGTATGGGCATCTTGCTGTGGCGTGTTTGGCGCAACGTCGCCCCGCACTTTGAGAGCTGGTTGTTTGAGCGTCGCTTTGCGGGCGTGGTGGCCGATATTGCGGGCTCGCTCGTGATTCTAGCCTTGGCGTTTCTGTGCGCCACTGCTGCCCGCGGTCTCGCGGGCATGTAGTCGGTCCTCACCGACCACGGGGCGCAGGGCGGGGAAACCTTTCCCTCTCGCTCACGGCTTCGCAGGGTCGCGCGAGGCAAAGGTTTCCCCGCCCTGCGCCCCGGCGTTGAGTCGTCGCATGCTCGTTACAGAAAAGCTGATAATAAGTTTGTGTGCCGCCCCTTTGGGGCGGCACTTTTTGTGTGGGGTCCCGGTCTCCACAATTTTCGTCAAGCTATTGGTTAGATTTTGGTCAGTTGGCGTAAGGGTGGAAGGCTAAAAGATTGTTGGCGAAAAAAGCTCAGAGAAAGTGCTGGTAGGGGAGTTGTTGAGCTTTTCGACAGCTTTTGAGCAGAAGAAACTTTGTGGCTATTGCCGGCGATTGTGTTGTCGCGGTCATGGCGGTGCGGGATGCTGGTCGTAAGCGTCGAATGCTCCGATTTTGGAGGCCAGCATGGATCTGTTTCTTGAGACTCCGCAGCAACAAGCCGAGCGCATGTTGCGCCAACAGCAACGGCTTATAGAGATGCAAATGCAAGGGGCGGCAGCCCAGCCCTTTGCGCAAAATGTCGTGCCCGCTGCTGTACCTGCAGCTGTGCCCGGGTGTAAATCGGCGCCAGAGGCCTATTCCGTACAGCAAGATTCATATGCGCAGGAGCTCGCGTTCGACAAGCGTCGTGCGCGTCGTCGCCGTGTGGGCCAGCGCTTGCGCATATTGGCGATGATCGTGCTCATCCCGTTAGGGCTTGCGGCCATCTTTCTGGCGTCGTATGCCCTCACGTGCATCCTCAACGGCGCATCGCCCAACGAGGTGCTCCAACATCTGTCAGCCCTCGGCCAGCGCCTAGGCGATGTCATAACAACAATCCGCGCCGGCTGGGAGAGTTAGCGTTTGTCACATTAGGACTTCTAGGGTGTAGGGATTATCGCCATGAGTAGAATCCTCGCATCCTGTGGGTCCTGTCATGCGACTTAATAGTATTATTGAAGATGAATAATAATAGGATTTGTTATGTATAAGCAGGATTTAGAACAGACTCTTTTGGGCATTGACGAAGAGGCGGAGCTGGAAATAGGTCCAAGAGACGACAGGCCGAACGTTGTATTGGTGGGAGGAAGCGCCTTCATGCTAAACGATGTGACGAATCGTTCGGTTACACATGACATTGATGTGTTTGAGGCAGATAGGTGCCTCCGCGAGATCATAGCTCGATACCCCGAGGTGAATGGTATGGCGGTGGCATATTGTAATCAGATGCCGTTCAATTACGAAGATCGTTTGATTCCCTTGGATATTGGGGCGCGTTTTATCAGGTACTTTACGCCATCCTTGGAGGACCTGGCGGTAATGAAGCTCTATGCCTGTCGTCCGAACGACATCATCGATCTTCATAGTCAGGCATTCGTCGACCGACTTGATTGGGGGTTGCTCGAACGGCTTATATTCGACGAGGGAGAGGCGCTGGCGTCGTCGCCTTCGGAGCGGAGTTATCAAGAGATGGTCTGTGCATACAGGCAATACAAAAAGGAGGTGCTCGGTTGAATCTGACCTTTGAGGGATTCTTAAAAGGCTATTGCCGAGAGCTATCCGGACAGCGGTCGCTGAGTTTTAGAAAATTGGTTGAGCAGGCGACGACGGATGCGCCGCGCGTGGCGGAGCCTCTGTTTTTGCTCGCTTTGGCGCAAGGAAAAGCCGAATACGTTCTGGGTTTATCCGAGGGCTCGTGGATGGAACGGGATTACCGAGACGTTTTATTCTTGTACGGTCAAGCGGGTAGCATGGCGTCTCTATGCGCCAAAAGTGAGCTCCCAAATCGTTATGCCAACGTTTGGCGTGCGTATAGAGCGGTGAAGGAAAAGCCGGCGGCCGATAGAAGGGTGAACGCCCTGATGAGAAAGAAAACGCTGGAAGCATTGGAGGAATCGGGTGTAACGCGCTATGGCCTCTGCCGTGCTCTGCACCTGAATAAAGGAAACGTATACGCATACTTGGCCGGCGATGACTCAAAGGTGAGCAGGAAAACGGCGCGCCGCATTATGGAATATGCGGAGGAGAGGGGCACCCAAGAAGGGGCCGGGCGCCCGGTGTGTGTGGCGGGGTAAGATTGATCGCGGTTTTGATTGGTGCTCGATTGGGTTTGTTGGGCGGAGATTATGTCTGCTATTGATATTGTGCTTGTTGCGATCGCCTTGGTGGCGGTGGGGGTTGCTGCGGCTTGCGCCCTTCAGCTCAAGAGCCTGCGTGCCGAGTTGCGGGAGCGTGGCGACGGTGGCGCGGAAACGCTGGCAGCACTCGAGCAGGCCAACAACGCGCTCGATGCCCTGAACGTCGCGCTGGCCGAAACCCGCCGCACGGCCAATGCCATCGCGCAGCAGCAGACGACCGATGCGGCCGTGGAACAGCAACGTTACCTGACCATCGCACGCGAGTTCTCGCAAGCTGGTGACCGGATGGATGACCTGCGCCGCGAGACGGCCCAACAGCTCGGCGCCAATCGCGAGGGCATCGAGCATCGCCTGAACAAGGTGCGCGAGACGGTCGATGCTCAGCTGGGCGCCATCCGCAAAGACAACAACGTGCAGCTCGATCAGATGCGCGCGACGGTGGACGAGAAGCTCTCCCGCACGCTCAACGACCGACTGTCGGCATCGTTTAAGCAGGTGAGCGACCAGCTCGAGGCCGTGTATAAGGGCCTGGGCGATATGCAATCTATCGCCACCGGCGTAGGCGACCTCAAGCGTGTGCTGGGCAATGTAAAAGCGCGCGGCATTTTGGGCGAGGTGCAGCTGGGTGCAATTCTGGCGGACATCCTTACACCCGACCAGTATCTGGAAAACGTCGCCACCAAGCCCGGTGCCTCGGAGCGCGTTGAGTTTGCCGTCAAGCTGCCGGTAGACGAGGGCGATCCCGTGCTGCTGCCGATCGATTCCAAATTCCCGGGCGACGCGTACGAGCATCTGATCGACGCCCAGGAGTCGGGCGATGCGGAGGCCGTTGCCGCAGCGCGCAAGACGCTCGATATGATGGTGAAACGCGAGGCAAAGGACATCTGCGAAAAGTACCTGAGTGTGCCGGCAACGACCAACTTTGGCATCATGTTCGTGCCGTTTGAAGGACTGTACGCCGAGGTCGTCAGCCGCCCCGGGCTTATCGAGACCCTGGGCCGCGACTATCACGTCAACGTAGCCGGTCCCAGCACCATGGCGGCCATCCTCAACAGTCTGCAGATGAGCTATCAGACGTTTAAGTTGCAAAAACGTACCGACGACGTGCTGCGCGTGCTCTCCGCCGTCAAGGCCGAGCTGCCGCGCTATCAAAAGGCGCTGCGCCGCGCCCAGCAGCAGATCGAGACCGCGGGCAAAACGGTCGAGGGCATCATCACCACGCGCACCAACGTCATGGAGCGCAAGCTCAAGGACATTGACGTGCTGGAAGATGCCGAGGAGGCCGACGAGATTTTGGGGCTTACGTCCGTGGAGCTGCTCGCAGACCAAAAAGACGAGGACTAATTGCAACAAGACGGTGGGGCGCCGGCGTAAACGCGGGTGCCCCGCTGCTTTTCGCATCGCGCTTGCCTGAAGTGCGCTTTAGTGTGCAACAATGGCGTTTCGCCCTATCAGACGCGAAAGGAAGCCCATGTCCCAGAGAAGCACCAGCCCGCTCAGCCGCTCCACCGTGCGTCGCACGCTGCAGCGTTTTTGGGACGTCACGCGCACGCAGCCGCTGATTGTCTTTCTCTCGGTGCTCTCGTCGGCGGGCTACATCTTTTTGCTGACGTTTGCCAATACCTATGTGATGGCACTTATTGTCGACCGCGTTCAAGCCGCTCCCGTGGTGGGCGACCAGGTGTTTGAGGTCTTCGGCCCCTATATCCTGGCGCTCGTACTCGTTAACATGGTGGGTCAGATCCTCTCCAAACTGCAAGACTACACCGTCTACAAGCTTGAGATTGCGGGCAACTATCACCTGGCGCGTCTATGCTTCGACACGCTCTCCAACCAATCCATGACATTCCATACTAGCCGCTTTGGCGGATCGCTTGTGAGCCAGACGAGCCGTTTTATGAGCGGCTACACGGGTCTGGTCGACGTGACGGTGTATTCGCTCATCCCCACCATCACCTCGGTCATCTGCACCGTGGCCGCACTCGCCCCGGTGGTGCCGACGTTTACCGTGATCCTAGTGTGCATCATGGTCGTCTACATCGCGTTTGTCTGGCTTATGTACAAGCGCATCATGCCGCTTTCAGCCGCGACGTCCGCCGCGCAGAACAAGCTGTCGGGCGTGCTGTCCGACGCGGTCACGAACATCTTGGCCGTCAAGACTTGCGGGCGCGAGGACTTTGAACGCGATCTGTTCGACGCCGCCGATCGTGCCGCGCGCGATGCCGAGACGGTCTCGATGCACGCCATGATGCAGCGCAACTTTACGACCTCGGGTCTTATCGTCATCACTATGGCCGTGGTGAGTGTGTTCGTGGCGGGCGGCAACGCGTGGTTTGGCATCTCGGCCGGCTCGCTC
>CABTZM010000091.1 GCA_902489295.1 uncultured Collinsella sp. | reverse complement strand
TGCACGGTGACGTGAACCTGTCCATCTTCTGCACGGCGTGCGCCGGTGCCTGCCTGGGCTTTTTGTGGTTCAATTGCTATCCGGCGAGCATCTTTATGGGCGATACCGGCTCACTTGCCCTGGGTGCCGCGTTTGCCTGCACCTCCATCATGACCAACACCGAGGTCGTCTCCCTCATCATCGGTGGCCTGTTTATCGTTGAGACCCTGTCGGTCATGATTCAGGTTGTCTACTTCCACTTTACGCACAAGCGCGTCTTCCTTATGGCGCCCATCCATCATCATTTCGAAAAGAAGGGCTGGGCCGAGACCAAGGTCGTCATCCGTTTTTGGATTATCGCTGCTGCCTTTGGTGCCGTTGGCCTTGCTCTGTTCTTCCAGTTGGGATAGTGGTCTTTCATGTCTCTTGCTGATGTCTTTAGCCTGCTCGTTTTGGGTCAGGGCAAATCCGGTCTCGATGTCGCCCGCTGGGCGCTGGCACATCCCGAGCGCGTAAGTGCCGTTACCGTGTATGGCGGTGGCACCTCTGAGCCCAATGACGCCACGCGTGCGCTCGAGGCTGCTGGTGCGTCGTTTGTCTATGGGACCGAACAGGTCGAGGGCGCCTATGACGTATGCGTGACGTGCCCGGGCATCTCGGAGTTCTCGGGCTTCTTTAAGGCTGGGCGCGAGCATGCCGCCCAGATTATGGGTGAGCCCGAGTTTGCCTATCGCCTGTCGCCCGATAACTGGATTGCCATCACGGGCACCAACGGCAAGACGACCACCACGTCGCTGACTGATTATCTGCTTAAGGCTGCCGGCGAGGCCAGCGTTGCTGTCGGCAACATCGGCGAGCCGCCGGTCAACGAGATTGACGGCCGAGCCCACAACGAGTGGTTTGTGGCTGAGCTCTCGAGCTATCAGATTGCTACGACAACCGAGCTCCACCCCCGCGTGGCGGGGCTGCTCAACATCACTCCCGACCACTTGGGCTGGCATAAGAGTCATAAGAACTATGCGCTTGCCAAGATCAAACTGTTTGACAATATGGTCGATGACGATCTGGTGGTTGTCGACGTCGAAGACGCCGGCATTCACGAGTTCGATGAGTACATCTACACGCCGGGTCGTCGCATCTGCAAGGTTGCCTTTGACGAGCCTGAGGGCGAGGATGCCGCCTTTGTGCGCGATGGCAAGATGATCGTGCGTCTGAAGGGTGTCGAGACCCCGCTCATCGCTACATCCGAGCTCAAGATCTCGGGCCATCACAATGTTATCAATGCCCTGTGCGCTGCCACGGCTGCCTTGGCAGTCGGTGCCGATGTCGACGGTGTCTGCCGCGGTCTGGCCTCGTTCCAGCCGCTCGAGCACCGCGTGGAGCCGTGTGGCGAGATTGACGGCGTGCGCTACGTCAACGATTCCAAGGCGACCAACACCGATGCGGTCGAGAAGGCATTGACGGCATTTCCCGATGACGACGTGATCTTGCTGCTCGGCGGCCACGATAAGGGCACTCCGCTCACGGACTTCGCGCGCGTCGTTATGGACAACGTGCGCTCGGTCGTCTGCTTTGGCGATGCGCGCGAGCGCTTCACCGCCGCTATGGACGAGGCTGATGTCGATGGCGATGTGGATATCGCCCAGGCGGATGACCTGCGCGACGCCGTGGACGTTGCCCGTTCGCTTTCGAGCCGTGGTGACGTGATCTTACTTTCTCCTGCCTGCTCTTCGTTCGATGAGTTCTCGGGCTATGAGGAGCGCGGCCGCGTGTTTAAGGACTACGTGGCTCAGCTTGCCGCTACAGCGAAATCACAAATGGAATAGGGGTTGCGGTGAGAGAGGAGAGCCCCCGACAAGGTATGAGGAGGCCCGACTCGGACCGTGCTTCCTCACGTCGCACCACACCGCGTTCCAGCCGCGGCGGGCAGTCGTTTAGCGAACGCTATATTGCCGGCGTTCCCGCCCGTATCATGCGCCCCCGTTTGATATTCATGGCCTGCTTGTTTACCTTGGTATGCTTTGGCCTGCTGATGGTGTACTCGGCGTCTTCGGTCGAGGCGCTGCACGAGAATGGCTCGGCGACGTTTTTTCTGGGTCGACAGGCCGCGTTTGCCGTGGTCGGTGTTCTGGCGCTGATTGCCATCGTGCGCGTTTTGCCGGACAGCTGGTTTGGGGAGGATGTGCTCAGGATCTTCCTTATCGGCATGATAGGGCTACTGCTTCTGGTGTTCTTGGTGGGCAGCGGCAGCCGCGGCGCCACGCGCTGGCTCAACATCGCCGGTATTCAGTTCCAGCCTTCCGAGTTTTTAAAGCCATTTGCCATTGCGTATTCGGCCATCATGCTTGATCGCTTCTTTTCGCCCGGTGGCAACATCAACGAATTCCTTCGCAAGATGGGCATCTACCTGGGCATTTCGCTCTTTCTGATCTTTATCCAGCCCGATTTCGGTACTGTCCTGATCATCCTGTTGACCCTCATGTGCATGGCGTTGTTTGCGGGTCTCGACCCCAGATTTATCATCGGCGTGCTAATCTTCGGCATTCTCGTGATCGTGATTGCGCTTGTCGCAGAGCCGTACCGTATGGTGCGTATTCAGGTTGCCTTGAACCCTTGGGCCGACGAGTATGGTGACGGCTATCAGGCCACGCTTGCCATCATGGCCTTTGCCTCGGGCGGTCTGTTCGGCCGTGGCATCGGCAACTCAACCATGAAGTACTCGTATCTGCCCGAGGCGCACAATGACTACATCCTGGCCATCATTGGCGAGGAAGTTGGTTTTGTCGGAACCGTGCTGTTCTTCTTGGTGTTTGCGATGCTGATCTACTCGGCGTTTCGCATTGCCGAGCAGGCGACCGATCGTCGGGGCGCGCTTATGGCGTCTGGCTCCGCGGTCATTCTCGCGGTGCAGTTTTTGATTAACGCGCTGGGCATCCTCAACGTGTTTCCCATGACGGGCAAACCGTTGCCGTTTATTAGCTACGGCGGTTCGTCGATTATTGTGTCGCTCATGCTTGCCGGGTTGATCCTGCGCGTTTCGTACGAGAGCGCCCGCCGCGATGAGTATGACCGCCGCCGTGAGAGCTTTGCCGTTATGGATGAGAGTACCGCCGGCGTGCCCCACGTGCGCGGCGAGCGATCTTCGCGTAACGGTTTTACCGTCCTGGATGGCTCTGCGACCGACCCCGCAGCCCGCCCGCGTCAGCGAACGGCGCCGCAAGGTCGTCCTCAGCGCCCCACTCCTCGCAATGCGGGCGGCGGATATAATCGAATCGATTTGAACTCAGACCCGTCGGCGCGTCTGCGTACCGACGACCAGGGACCGCGTGTACGAAGGGACTACCATGACCGATAAAATGACCGTTGCTATTGCAGCCGGCGGCACGGCAGGGCACATCAACCCCGCGCTCGCCTTGGCCGAAGAGCTGCGTGACCGTGGCCACCACGTTGTGTTCGTGGGCCAGTCGCGCAAGCTCGAGGGTCGTCTGGTCCCCGACGCTGGGTTTGATTTTGTGCCCATTACGGTCACGGGCTTCGATCGCTCCCGCCCTTGGACGGCGCTCACCTCGCTGTGGCGTGTCAACAAGGCCAAGCGTGCGCTCGCCAGTCATTTCTCAAAGGTCGGCAAGCCCGATGCCGCCATCGGTTTTGGTGCCTATGTCGAGGTTCCGCTGCTGGGGTGGTGCAAGGGCGCGGGCGTTCCGTATCTGCTGCATGAGCAGAACTCTGTTCCGGGCCTGGCCAACAAGATGATGAACTCCCACGCCGCCCGCGTGTGCATCTCGGTGCCGGCAGCGCGTTCGGTCTTTGAGCGCGAAGGTGACCCTGACCACGTGCTCATGACCGGTAACCCCGTACGTCGCTCGGTGATCGAGGGCAATCGCGCTCGCGGCCGCAAGGCACTTGGTGTTCCCGAGGACGCTACGCTGCTGCTCGTCTTTGGCGGTTCACTTGGCGCCCAGCACCTCAACGAGCGCGTGGTTTCGCTCAAAAACGAGCTGCTTTCGCGCAAGAACCTCTATGTGTTGCATTCGACTGGTGCCGACGGCTTTGAGGAGACCGAGCGCGCTTTGGCGCTGACGCCCGAGGAGGCGAAGCGTTACCGCGTCCAGCCTTACATCGACAACATGGGCGATATGCTGGCTGCTGCCGATTTGGTGCTCTCGCGTTCGGGCGCATCGAGCGTGGCCGAGATCGCTGCGCTCGCCGTGCCCTCGGTGCTCGTGCCGTATCCGCATGCGACGGCCGACCACCAAACCACCAATGCTCGTTATCTGGTCGACACCGGGGCCGGCGTGCTCTGCGCCGATGCCGATATCGACGGTTCTGCCTTTGCCGATGAGCTGCTGCACCTGGTCGATGACGCGGCGGCACGCGACGCCATGCGTCAGGCGGCGCGTGGTCTGGCTCAGGATAGGGCCGCCGCTCTTCTGGCGGATGCGGTAGAGGGTTTGCGTTAGTTAGACGGGATATCGTCGGTCGCCCTCGCGCTGATGCGGTAGGTGCGGTACAGTTAACGGGTTACAGGCAGTGTTTACGCAAGGAGTACACGAGCACATGGCTGATTCCCAGACTGCAACCTCCGCGCCCGAGTTTAAGAGCGCCCACTTTATCGGTATCGGCGGCGCCGGCATGAGCGGCATCGCCCTCGTTCTGCACGAGCGCGGTTATGCCGTTACCGGCTCCGACCTTAAGACGTCACGTTATATCCGCCAGCTTACCCGCGCTGGTGTGAAGGTGCATGTGGGCCATGAGGCCGCCACGATCGACGAGGTCAAGCCCGACGTGGTTGTTGTCTCCACCGCTATTCCGGAGTCCAACCCTGAACTCGTGCGCGCTCGCGAGCTTGGTATTCCCGTGTGGCCCCGTGCCAAGTTGCTCTCTGCTTTGGGCCACGGCTACACCACCGTCGCTGTTGCCGGCACGCATGGCAAGACCACCACGTCTTCGATGTGCGCCACCATGCTCGACCGCATGGGTCTGGATCCGAGCTTCCTGATCGGTGGCATCGTCGAGGGCTATGACACGAACGGCAAGAACGGCTCGGGCGACTACTTTGTCGCCGAGGCCGACGAGTCCGACAGTTCCTTCCTGTTCCTGAACCCCAACGTGGTCATTGTGACCAACGTCGAGGCCGACCACCTCGATCACTACTCGGGTATCGAGGAGATCGAGGCGACTTTCGCCAAATTCATGAGCCTGGTGGGCGAGGACGGCACCGTCATCGTCTGCGGTGAGGACCCGCATCTGGTCGAGCTCGCCAAGTCGACGGGCCGTCACGTGCTTTCCTACGGCTTTGCCGAGAGCAACGACATCGTCTGCATGCACCCGGATGTCAAGGGCATCCAGAGCGACTTTATCGTTCGCTTTGAGGACGGCACTGAGCACGCTGTGGAGATCAAGAGTAATCCCGGTCGCCACAACATGCTCAACGCCACGGCGGTGCTCACCGTCGCCCATGTCCTGGGCCTTGACATCGACGCCGCCGCCAAGGCGCTTTCGAGCTTTGAGGGCGTCCGTCGTCGCTTTACCCACGTGGGCGATATCGATGGCATCACCGTGGTCGATGATTACGGCCATCACCCCACCGAGATCAAGGCGACGCTTGCTGCCGCTTCGTCGCTGGGCTACAAGCACGTCGACGTCGTGTTCCAGCCGCACCGTTATTCGCGCCTGCAGGCCCTGTGCGACGACTTTGCCGATGCATTTGCCAATGCCGATAAACTGCTGCTGATTGATGTGTTCTCGGCTGGCGAGATGCCCATTCCGGGTGTTACCTCTAAGATGCTCGCCGATACCGTGCGCGCCAAGCATCCTGGCAAGGAGGTCGTGTACTGCTCCAGCCGTCTTGAGCTCAATCAGGAGCTCGAGCAGATGGTGGGCGAGGGCGATCTGCTGCTCACTATGGGTGCCGGTGACGTTACGACCGTCGGTCCCGAGTTCATTGAGTATCTGACTGCCAAGAAAGACGCTTAAGTCTAATGGGTCTGTTTAACGCCGTCATGGCGCTCTCGGGCATGATCGACACGGATGTGATCGAGGACGAGCGCCTTGCGCGTCATACGAGCTATCGTATCGGCGGCGAGGCCGACCTCTTTGTGACGTGCCATAGCTATCATGCCCTCCGCCGCGCCGTGGCGGTGCTCGATCGCGAGCAGGTGCCGTGGGTCATCATCGGCAAGGGCTCCAATCTGCTGGTTGCCGATGGCGGTTATCGCGGCGCCGTCATTTCGCTCGGACGTGAGTTTCAGCGCACGGTTGTTGCCGATGACGGTTGTACGCTGACGGTCGGTGCGGGCGTGATGTTTGCGCGCCTGGTCAACGATGCCCTGTCGCGTAGCCTCTCGGGCCTTGAGTTTGCCGTTGGCATCCCTGGCTCGGTTGGCGGTGCGATATCTATGAATGCCGGCACACGGACCGAGTGGATTGGCTCGCTGGTTGAGGATGTCGTAACGTTTGACCCGGCATCCGGTATCAAGCATTATGCGGGGTCCGAGATCACTTGGGGCTACCGCGAATGTAGCCTTCCCCGCAATGAGATTATCCTCGAGTGCGTGCTCAAGCTTAAACCGGCGCCCAAGGCCGACATTCGCGAGCGCATGGAGCGGTACCTGACGAGGCGCAAGCGTACGCAGCCCATGGGTCGCGCATCCTGCGGGTCGGTCTTTCGCAACCCGCCCGATGCGAGTGTGGGCAAGCTTATCGAGGATTGTGGATTAAAGGGTTTTTCGATTGGCGGCGCGGAAGTTTCGCCCGTTCACGCTAATTTTATCGTTAATAACGGAACTGCCTCGGCCGATGACGTTGCCGCGGTTATCAGACATGTGCACGGAAAGGTGAGGGAGGCGTATGGCATCGAGCTCAGACCGGAAGTTAAATTCCTCGGCTTCTAGAGCATCGAAACCCACCTTCCGCCGCGCCGGAGGGCGTGCCGGCGCGCCTGCCAAACCTCAACGCAATACCGTCGCGCACTCTAAGTCTGTCGGGCATGCTCGACAGACCAGTCGTCCGGTTGTCGGCTCGCAGCTCGGTAATCGTCCGGCCGCAAAAAAGTCCTCGCGTCCCTCGGTGACGTCAAAGCCTGTTATGGGCGCCAAACCCGCCCGCCCCATGGCAACTCCTAAGCCCTCGACGGGAACTAAAGCGCCGCGTCCAGGTCGCACGCTGGGCGCATCGAAACCGCGCTCGCTGACATCGGTGCCGGCTACCGCCAAGAAGCCTTCGGGTAAAAAAAGCGTCAACCCGTTGTCTTCACTTGGGGCGATGGTAAATAAAACATCAGACGCCGCTTCTGTCGTTGCAGGCAAAGGCAAAATCGTGGGCGGCGTTCTGGCCGCCTTGGCCGTGCTCGTCGTCGTTGCCATCGTGGTGATCAACTCTGGATTGTTTACCGCCACTGATATTCAGATTCAAGGCAGCGAGCATGTGACGAAGCACGATGCTATCCAGCTGATCGATTTGCCCGAGGGAACGTCGCTTTTTAACGTCGATCCCGACCAGATTACCGAGGACCTCAAGCAGAATCCGTGGGTCTCGGGCGTGGATGTCCAGCGTCAGTTCCCGCATACGCTCATCATTACGCCGATGGAGCGCAAGGTCATCGCAATTGCCTATATCAGTTCCGATGACCTTGCCTGGGCCATCGGGGATGATGACACCTGGATCGCCCCACTGTCGACGTCGGTCGAAGTGGACGACCAAGGCAACGTCATCACGACAGGGCAGGGCTCAAATACCTTGACCGGAATCGATGCCGCGCTGGCGCTCGCTAAGCACTATGGCGCGGTGTTGTTGACTGATGTCTCGGCGGATGTCGCTCCGGTTTCCGGCCAGGCAGTGAGCTCCAAGGCCGTTAAGGCTGGCTTGGATTATGTGCGTGGTTTTTCGAGCGAGTTCTTGGGACAAGTCAAGGATATTTCCACGCCTTCGGTCGAAGCCATCTCGGCAAACCTCAATAACGGCATTGAGGTGTCGCTGGGCGATTCGAACGATATCGTCAAGAAGGAGCGCGTAGTCACCAAGCTGCTTTCGCAGGTAGAGGGCGTAACGTATATCAATGTGCGCTCTCCGGGTAACTATACATTTAGGAACGCTCCGACCTCGTAGCGCTGGTTGATGCTTTGTTGAGGGGCCATACCACGCCGTTTATCTGGTTTGTTTGGTTTTCACGGTCAATTATTTGACTGATACGTTCATAATGTGCAAACATAATACGGTTTACCTTTGCATTTA
>CABTZM010000090.1 GCA_902489295.1 uncultured Collinsella sp. | reverse complement strand
TAGTCATTGGGGACGTTCTTAAACGACTAGTTAGGCGAGGGGTGTGGACTCCCATTCTCCGGTGAGGTGGGGGATGTCGAAGGTTCGATAACCGCAGTCGTAGGCGTGGGCCTGGGCCTCGCGGATGATCCAGCAGATATCACAGGCGCGGTGCGCGTCCGAGCCAAAGGTGATCGGCACTTCGGCATGGGCAAAGCGGCGCAAAAGGCCGGTCGCGGGGTAGTAGTCGTCGAGCCCCTTGCGCGGTGCGGCCGTCGAGACCTCAACGCGGCGGCCCGTGTCGTGTGCACACTCTGCCATCTGCTTCCAGAGCGGTGCGGGGTCAAAATCGGGTGCAAAGCCTTCCTTCGAAAAGCGCATGACCAGGTCGGGATGAGCCATCACATCAAAGTTAAGCGGGCTCTCGCAGGCGCGGCACCAGTCATCGACATAGCGCTCCCACACGCCGCGTACCCCCAGGTTTTCCCAAACGTGCAAGTTGGTGTCATCGTCGATCCAGCCGCAGCGCGAATCGGGCGTATCGGGACGAGCGACGTCCTCCGTTCCCGCCGTACCCGCGGCACCGGCCATGATATCGCCTGGGTTGCCAATCCAGTGCACACTGCCCAGGCGCACGACGGCGCCCTGGGACCAGCGCTCAACCAAAGGCTCGCAGCCCTCGTACCAATCGCATTCGAAACCGTAGATAAAGGTGAGTTCTGGCGCAATCTGAGCGGCAAGATTGCGAGCGTCCTCAAAAGCCAGACGATGCGCCGGGAGGTCGCCCTCAGTAACCTGCACCTCGCAGTTAGCATCCATGCTGGCGGGCAGGGTGAGATGGTCGGTCGAGACCATGACGCGGCAGCCGGCCGCAGCAGCGGCACGGACGTTGTCCTCAAACGAGGCATGCCCGTCCGAAAACGAGGTGTGGGTATGGCAATCGACCAGCGGGCACATGGGCATAGCGGCTCCTTTGCGTCAAGCGAATCCGCTTCATTGTAATGGCGCAGCTCTCAACACGCCGGGCACGCCGGGGATCGAAATCGATTGGAAAGGTTGCACGGCGCGTGGTGCGGCCTCGCTTGCTCTCAAAACGTGTACGTCAGCCTCCAAAACCGACAAATAATGACATGTTTGGAGGCTGACGTACACGTTTGGATGGGGGCGAGGGCGGAGACGGACGAAAGTCACGCTTGTGCCACGTCCGATGTGCTAGCGTTTGGATGAACAAAACGAGCCCGCGCGGAAAGGAGCCGGACCGTATGCCATGCGATAGCACATCCCCGCTGTCCCGCGAGACCGATGCGCCCGAAACCATCGTCAAGCTGGAATGCGACATCGACGACGCGTCGCCTGAGGTACTCGCCTACGCCGCCGACCGCCTGCGCGAGGCGGGTGCGCGCGAGGTGCACTGGCTGCCCCTCTATTGTAAGAAAGGCCGCCCCGGCTGGCAGCTGCAGGTAATCTGCACCTACGAGGATATCGAGCGCCTGCAGACGATCATCTTCTTGGAAACCACGACCAACGGCATTCGTCGCCAGGTTATGGAGCGCGTTTGCCTACCACGCCGCTTTGAGCGCGTAACGACGCCATGGGGCGAGGTGTTCGTCAAGGTGGCCACCCTGCCCGACGGCAGCGAGCGTGCAGCGCCCGAGTACGAGGACTGCGCCCGCCTTGCCCGCGAGCACGGCGTGCCGCTCCAGCGCGTGATGCAGGCGGCTCAGAGCGCGGCACTGCGATTTGAATAGCGCGGCCGGCGACATCCCGTGCCCAGCCGCATTAACCCCATCCCGAAAGGATCCCCCATGAAATACCTCATCGCCTCCGACATCCACGGCTCTGCATATTGGGCCGAGCGCCTGGTCGCCGCCATCGAGTCCGAGCAGCCCGACCGCATCGTCCTGCTGGGCGACCTGCTCTACCACGGTCCGCGCAACGACCTGCCGCGCGATTACGCCCCCAAGCGCGTAATCCCGCTGCTCAACGCCCTGGCCGACCGCATCATCGCGGTACGCGGCAACTGCGATGCCGAGGTCGACCAGATGGTGCTCGACTTCCCCGTCATGGCCGACTACGCCACGCTGTTCGACGAGACCGGCCGCGAGCTGTTCCTGACGCACGGCCACGTCTTTGGCGCCGGCATGCACAACAGCGTCGACCACGCGCCCGCGTTGCCCGAGGGCTCCGCGCTCGTCTACGGTCACACGCACATCAAGGTTAACGAGGCAAGCGAGGCGCACCCGGGCCTGTGGCTCTTCAACCCCGGCAGCGTGAGCATCCCCAAGGACGGCACGCACAGCTACGGCATCTACGAGGGCGGTGCGTTCCGCCACGTGATCCTGGAGGAGGAATAACCATGGCGCAGCACATGGCTCAGCAAAATGCCGAGGGCTCGCGCGATCTGTCCACGCTGGTCGACGCGTCGGCCGAGCTGCAGCATCTGGTGCAGACCATCTGGCGTCTGCGTCAGCCCGATGGCTGCCCGTGGGACCGCGAACAGACGCACCGCAGCATTGGCAAGAACATGATCGAGGAAGCCTACGAGGCGCTCGATTGCATCGAGGCGGACGACGCGGCGCATCTGCGCGAGGAGCTGGGCGATGTGCTCATGCAGGTGGTGCTGCATGCGCAAATTGCGGCGGATGCCGGCGAGTTTACGCTGGCCGACGTGGCACGCGATATCGACGCCAAGCTCATCCGCCGCCACCCACACGTGTTTGGCGATGCGGATGCCGACAACTCCGACGAGGTACTCAAGATTTGGGATGAGGTCAAGCTTGCCGAGAAGGCCGCCAAGGACAAGGCCGTGACGGCAGGCGAGGCTGCGCCCGAGGGCCTGCTTGACGGCGTGCCCACGCATCTGCCGGCGCTGATGCAGGCGCAGAAGGTGTCGCGCAAGGCAGCTGCCGTGGGCTTTGAGTGGGAGACGGTCCAGGACGTGTGGGACGAGGTCGCCGAGGAACGTGCCGAGTTTGAGGCCGAGGCTCCCGGCTCGCCCGAGCGCGAGATGGAGTTTGGCGACCTGCTCTTTGCCCTGGTCAACGTTGCGCGCAAGGAGGGCATTGACGCCGAGAGCGCCCTTCGTGCCAGCACGGCAAAGTTCCGCCGTCGCTGGGCCGCGATGGAGCAGATGGCGGCCGATGCTCACGTGGATCTTGCCGAGCTTTCGACCCACGGCCTCAACGACCTGTGGGATGCCGCAAAGGCGGAGGAGTAAGACTGCGGGAACGACGGGCTGACACGCCTCATCGTTCCCGCTAAATTTTTCGAAAATCAAGTGTATCCCTCGGCTAACTTAGGGCATAATGCAAAAAGTGCGACATGGCTAACTTACGGAGACGCACCGATGGTGCACGGTCAGCCGGTCGCTTGCATCCACTACGTTTCCAAGTGAGAGGGAGACAACATGAGCGATATTTTGGACGTCTACGGTCGCGAGGTGCTCGACAGTCGCGGCAATCCCACCGTCGAGGTCGAGGTCGTGCTCGAGGACGGCAGCTTTGGCCGCGCAATGGTGCCTTCGGGTGCTTCGACCGGCGCCTTTGAGGCCTGCGAGCTGCGCGATGGCGACAAGGGCCGCTACCTGGGCAAGGGCGTTTCGCAGGCCGTCGAGCATGTCAACAACGAGTGCGCTAACGCCGTCGTGGGCCTCGACGCCTTCGACCAGCGCGCCGTCGATGCCGCGCTGATTGCCGCGGACGGTACCCCCAACAAGACCAAGCTCGGTGCCAACGCCATCCTGGGCGTGTCGCTGGCCGTCGCCCGCGCCGCTGCCGAGTCGGCGGGCCTGTCACTGTACCAGTACCTGGGCGGCGTCAACGCCCATCTGCTGCCCACGCCCATGATGAACATCCTCAACGGCGGCGTGCATGCCGACAATAACGTTGACTTCCAGGAGTTTATGATCATGCCGGTGGGCGCCCCGAGCTTTGCCGAGGGCCTGCGTTGGTGCGCTGAGGTCTACCACACCCTCAAGGGCGTGCTGCACGAGGCCGGCCTGGGCGGCGGCGTGGGCGACGAGGGCGGCTTTGCGCCCAACCTCAAGACCAATGCCGAGCCGTTCGAGTACATCACCAAGGCCGTGGAGAAGGCCGGCTTTAAGCCCGGCGTCGACTTCATGTACGCCATGGACCCGGCCTCGACCGAGTTCTACAACGCCGAGACCGGCATGTACGAGCTCAAGGGCGAGGGCGTTGAGTATACGAGCGCTCAGATGGTCGATTACTGGGAGAAGCTCGTCGACACCTATCCCATCATCTCCATCGAGGACGGCATGGCCGAGGAGGACTGGGGCGGATGGGTCGAGCTTACCCGCCGCATTGGCAACAAGGTGCAGCTGGTGGGTGACGACCTGTTCGTCACTAACACCGAGCGCCTCAAGAAGGGCATCGAGCTGGGCGCCGCCAACGCGATCCTGGTCAAGGTCAACCAGATCGGCACACTCACCGAGTCGCTCGAGGCCATCGAGACCGCCAAGGAGGCTGGTTACGCCTGCATCGTGAGCCACCGTTCCGGCGAGACCGAGGACTCCACGATCGCCGACCTGGTCGTGGGCGTCAACGCCGGCCAGATCAAGTCGGGCGCCCCGTGCCGCAGCGACCGTATCGCCAAGTACAACCAGCTCATTCGCATCGAGGACGAGCTCGAGGGCAGTGCGCGCTACGCCGGCAAGGCAGCGTTTTACAACATTCGCTAAACAAGTGGTGCACGCGGGGAGCGGGGTTGACTCGGCTCCGTTCCACTTCTGATGGCCGCCATTGGGCGCTGGGCCATATGGCTCAGCGCCTTTTTTATGTCGAGCAAAGGCTGGCGAAGGCGGTGCGGGCGCTCGTGCTATAACTAAAGGACTTAGCGCAAACAAACCTCAACCGCACAAGGCGCACATGGATCAGATTTACGACAACAGGTACTATTCCGCCGGTTCGCGTGAGCCGTCGCCTCGCCGTGCGCGCACGGTGCAGCTCGGTGGGTCCGCCTACGCCGGCGCCGACCGCTCCATGCAGCGCCCGACAAGTACCTCGCGCCCCAATGCTCAAGTGAATACTTCGACAGATGGACCAGTGCGCCCAGCACGTTCGTCGCATGCTCAGCGCTCGTCGGCTCAAACGCATGATGGGTCGAGCAGGCCCTCGAACCGTCTTTCGGGCTCGGACTTTATGCACTACGCCAACGACAACGCGGTGGTCAAGGCGATCTACGACTTTACCCACGGTCCTCAGCGAGGGCTATTCATCGGCATCGTCGTTGCCCTGGTGCTCGTGAGCCTGTATTTCCCCGTGCGCGACCTGTACGTGGCAAAGCGTTCGAGCGATATCTTGGCCAAGCAGGTCGAGATTCGCCAGCAATACAATGATGAGCTGCAAAAAAGCGTCGACAAGCTGCTCTCGGAGGAGGGTATCAAGGACGCGGCATCCGAGGACCTGGGCCTGGTGATGCCCGGCGAGAAGAGGATTGAAGTGCAGGGCCTGGACGGCGATTCGGATGCCTCGTCGAGCCAGAAGTCGTCGAACGCCAAGAAGGCCAGCGAAGTTGCCAAGGAAATCGAAGAAGTCGGTAAGGACGCGCCGTGGTACATCCAAGCGCTCGACATGCTGTTTGGGTTTAACGGCGTCGAGGGCCAGACGGTCGTGTCCAACGGCAAATAGCGCCCGGAGGGGAGCCCGCAATGACAAATTGCAAACGCTATAAGGTAGCCGCGATCGACCTGGGAACGGTGTCGTCGCGCCTGGTGTTGGCCCAGGTCGAGGGCGGGGCGATCGTGGAATCGTCCAAGCATACCGAGATTACCGACTTGGGCGAGGGCGTCGACGCGACGGGGCGCTTTTGCGAGGCGGCCGTTGAGCGCGTGCTCGCTGCGTGCCGGATGTTTGTGGACGAGGCCCGTGCCTTTGGGGCCGCGTGCGTCTGCACCACGTGCACGAGCGCCGCGCGCGATGCGTCCAATGCCGCGCTGCTGTTGGACGGCCTGCGCGATCTGGGGCTTGAGCCACAGGTAATTCCGGGCGAGGTCGAGGCGCGCCTGACGTTTTTTGGCGTGGCGCACGACTTTGCCGGCGAGCGCATCATCGTTGCCGATTCGGGCGGCGGATCCACGGAGCTCGCGACGGGCGTCTATGCACCGGAGCGCGGTATCTTTGCTCTGGAGGGAACGCGCTCGCTGGACATCGGTTGCCGCCGCGTGACCGAGCGGTTTTTCTCGGCACTGCCGCCGTCGACGGACGAGCTTGCAGCTGCTGCTGGCTGGGCAAACAAGCAGTTTACGGGCTATTTTGAGAGCCTGCCTGTCGACTTTGAGCGCGCCGAGCGCTTGGTCGCGGTGGGCGGTACCGTCACCACACTCGTGGCGCTGGTCCACGAGCTGGAGCCGTACGACTCGAGCTTTGTGCACCTGCGCGAGCTTTCGATGGAACAGATTTCTGCCGCTATCGAGCGCATGTTCACGCTGGACGTGGAGAGCATTGCCGCGTTGCCAGGCGTGCAACCCAAGCGCGCGGGCGTGATCCTGGCAGGTGCCGTGGTGATTCGCGAGCTCATGCGCGCCGGTGGCTACGATGCGCTCACCGTAAGCGAGAACAGCCTACTCGCTGGCATGGTCGCCACCATCAACGAGGTTCTCGACGGCGCGACTCCCACCATCGCCTGGACCCCCAGCCTCAGCGCCCTCTAAATAAGTTGCGGTGAAATACGGACTACAATCGCCCTTTCGGGCACCAAACAGTCCCTATTCCACCGCAACTCAACAGCCGGCACCTGGGGACAGTCCTTGCGGGGCGTCCCCACAGCGCCTATGCCAGCTTGTCGATCTGCCCAATCTCCCAAAGCGGAATATTGATGAGCATGCCCTCGTCTCTATATGCCGCCAGGGAGCTCCTCACGCAACGCTCGAGTTTGAATTTTTCGCAGGCTATTTTCAGACTCTTCGCTTTAAGGTTCTCTGCCGCCTTGACCTCAAGCGGAAGCACGGTTCCCGCATGGTCGATGGCAAAGTCGGTTTCGGCATTGCCGGAGGTAGAGGACCAATACGCGGGAGTTTTGTCCTGGAGCAAAAGCTCCTGCGCGACGTATTGTTCGGTCAGCGAACCTTTGAACTCGGTAAAAACAGCGGATCCGTTAAGAACGATGGCCGGAGAGAGACCGGAGAGCGCTCCGAGGATGCCGGTGTCGATGCAGAACAGTTTGAAGCCCGAGAGGTCTTCATAGCTCGAGAGCGGCGCCTTTAGAGCGGAGACACGTGGCACCTTATGAACGATTCCGTAGTCCGTGAGCCACTGGAGGCTTTCCTCGAAATCGCGTGCGCGCGCTCCGGGACGAAGGGCGCCATAGACAAACTTCTTGTTCTCCTTTGCAAGCTGGCCGGGAAGGGATTTCCAAACCAACCTCATGCGCTCGACGATGCGGGCGGGTGCATGTTTGCCAAAATCGGATTCGTAAGCCTCGATGATTTGCTGCTGAAGCCTTCGGGCTTCGATGAAATCGCGTGTCTCGGCGAAAGCGGAGACAACTTCGGGCATACCGCCGACAACAAGGTATTCCTTGAGCAAGTGCTCGAGCTTTTCGGTAACGTTTGCCAGAAGGTTCATGTCTGCGGCAAGGACGGCGTCGGCGAGCGGGCCGCCGTCGACGGCACGAACGAATTCGGCAAACCCCATGGGACGCATGGTGAGCTGGTCGATTTTACCGACGGGAAATGACTCGTTTTCGCGTCGGAGCGCGAGGCTCATATAGGAACCGGCTGCCACGATGTGGTATTCGGGTGCAAGTTCGTTGAAGTACTTGAGTGAGGTGATCCCGCGTGGTTCCTCTTGGATCTCGTCGAAGATGATGAGCGTGTCTTCCGGCGTTACGGTTTGGCCACGTAGGAGTTCTATCTGGGAGATGATGCGCTTGGGGTCGAGGTTCCCATCGAACAGCGAGCGTGTGCTCGGCTCGAGCATAAAGTCAAAACGAATGACGTTTCGATACTGCTGGCTTGCGAATTCGTTAAGAAGCCAAGTCTTTCCTGTCTGGCGGGCTCCCTTAAGCAAGAGAGGTTTGCGATTCGCCCTTGATTTCCAAGCGATAAGTTCACTCATAAGCTGTCGCTGCATATTGCCTCCCAACCCTCTCGGCTAGTATAAGGCCATTTGGGCGTTTCCATCGAAAAATGTGGGAGTAAACCACGTTTTTCCATCAGAAAATGTGGGAGACAACCACGTTTTTCCATCGGAAAATGTGGGAACACCAACCTAAGTTGCGGTGGAATAGTTCCTAAATG
>CABTZM010000089.1 GCA_902489295.1 uncultured Collinsella sp. | reverse complement strand
GCTGGCAGTACATCTACAACAAGGACGGCATTAAGCCCGAGTTCGTCATTTCCACCGAGCCCACCGACGGCGGCATCTATCGCGGTCACCGCGGCCGCATGGAGATCCGCGTCGACGTTCACGGCACCTCCTGCCACGGCTCCGCTCCCGACCGCGGCGACAACGCCATCTACAAGATGGCTGACATCATCGCCGACGTCCGCGCCCTCAACAACAACGGCTGTGACGAGTCGACCGACATCAAGGGCCTCGTCAAGATGCTCGACCCCAAGTACAACCCCGAGCACTTCGAGGACGCCCGCTTCCTGGGCCGCGGCACCTGCACCGTCAGCCAGATCTTCTACACCAGCCCCAGCCGCTGCGCTGTCGCTGACTCCTGCGCCATCTCCATCGACCGTCGCATGACCGCCGGTGAGACCTGGGAGTCCTGCCTGGACGAGATCCGTAACCTGCCGGCCGCCAAGAAGTACGGCGACGACGTGAAGGTCTCCATGTACATGTACGACCGTCCGTCCTGGACCGGCGAGGTCTACGAGACCGAGGCTTACTTCCCCACGTGGATCAACAAGGAGACCGCTCCGCACGTCAAGGCCCTCGTCGACGCCCACAAGGCCATGTTCGGTGACGAGCGCATCGGCTGCGAGCCCAGCATGGACAAGCGCACCGGTCGCCCGCTGTGCGACAAGTGGACCTTCTCCACGAACTGCGTTTCCATCCAGGGCCGCTATGGCATCCCCTGCGTCGGCTTCGGCCCGGGTGCCGAGTCTCAGGCTCACGCTCCCAACGAGGTCACCTACAAGGACGACCTGGTCACCGCTGCCGCCATGTATGTTGCTGCTTTGAACCTCTACGATCCGAGCCAGGCCGATGGCGACGCTACCGTGTTCCGCGCTGGTCTGACCAACAACAAGATCGACTAGTCCCATTCCTTGATCTTGTTGAGCCGGGGACAGCCTGTGTCCCCGGCACCCCCTGTTGACTTGGGGCCCGCGGTCGTTATCTCCCATGCTTCCTCAACGGTAGCGGGTCCTCGTCATAGCGCTCTGCATGTTCTAGCCACACGCGCATGCCGGAGCACATCTACTCATTGCGATCGTTTCATCTATGGAAAGGATATTTACATGGACGCCAAGTTTACCGAGCTCGTCGAGCAGCTGAACGGCCTCGATTTTAAGGGCATGTACGGCAGCGACTTCCTGCACACCTGGGATAAGACCACCGATGAGCTCAAGGCGCTCTACATCGTCGCCGACGCCCTGCGCGAGCTGCGTGAGAACAACGTTTCGTCCAAGATCTTCGACTCGGGCCTGGCCGTCTCCCTGTTCCGCGACAACTCCACCCGTACGCGCTTCTCCTTCTCTAAGGCCGCCAACCTGCTCGGTCTTGAGCTGCAGGACCTGGACGAGAAGAAGTCCCAGATCGCTCACGGCGAGACCGTCCGCGAGACCGCTACCATGATCTCCTTCATGGCCGACGTCATCGGCATCCGCGACGACATGTACATCGGCAAGGGCGACGCCTACATGGCCGAGGTCTCCGAGTCTGTCCAGCAGGCCTACGAGGACGGCGTTCTGGATCACCGTCCCACGCTCATCTCCCTGCAGTCCGACTCCGATCACCCCACGCAGTCCTCTGCCGACATGCTCTACCTCATCAACGAGTTTGGCGGCCTTGAGAACCTCAAGGGCAAGAAGGTTGCCGTCACCTGGGCCTATTCGCCTTCTTACGGCAAGCCGCTGTCCTGCCCGCAGTCGCTGATCAGCCTGCTGCCCCGTTTTGGCATGGACGTCACCCTGGCCCACCCCGAGGGCTACGACCTCATGCCCGAGGTCGTCGAGCGCGCCAAGGGCTATGCCGCCGAGTCCGGCACCACCTTTAAGCAGGTCAACACCATGGCCGAGGCCTTCGAGGGCGCCGACATCGTGATCCCCAAGAGCTGGGCTCCGTTTGCCGCCATGGAGAAGCGCACCAACCTGTACGCCGAGGGCGACGACGCCGGCATCGCTGCGCTCGAGAAGGAGCTGCTCGCTCAGAACGCCACCCATCAGGATTGGTGCTCCACGACCGAGCTCATGGAGAAGACCGCCAACGGCCAGGACACTATCTTTATGCATCCGCTGCCCGCCGACATCTCTGGTGTCTCTTGCGAGCACGGCGAGGTCAACGCCGACGTCTTCGACATGCACCGCGTGGGCATGTACAAGGAGGCCAGCTACAAGCCGTACGCCATCGCAGCCATGATGTTCCTGCAGAAGGTTGCCGATCCCGCCGCTACCCTCAAGGCCCTCGACGAGCGCAACACCGCCCGTTGGTTCCAGGCCTAAAGCCGCGCTGAGGTAAGCCATGTAAAGGGGGCGCTCTGCCAACCGGCGGGGTGCCCCTTTTTGCATCGTGGGCGTGCGGGATAAGCGCTTTCGATGTAGATGCCCCGCGACGCGAGTTATGGGTACGATGGTTTCAGGGGAGGTATCGCCATGAAACTTGGTTGCGTCATTATGGCTTCGGGCGAGGGCAAGCGATTTGGCTCTAACAAGATGCTCGCCGATATCTATGGCGAGCCGCTGATTGCCCGGACCATTGATTCGGTTCCCCGGGGCTTTGACGTCGTGGTTTCGACGCGTTGGCCCGAGGCCGCTCAGATTTGTGATGACAAGCATTGCCCGTGCGTGCTGCACGATGGCGAGCTGCGCAGCGAAAGCGTCCGTGCGGGCCTTTCGTGGGGAGTCGAACGCAACTGGAAAGGTTGCCTCTTTTTGCCGGGCGACCAGCCGCTCGTGAGTTCGGATTCTTTTGAGGCTATGGTTCGTGCATTTGACGAGCGCGGCCGCAAGCATCCGGTGCGTCTTGCGTGCAACGGTGAGCCTTCGAGTCCGGTGCTCTTTCCGGCGGAACTGTTCGATGCACTTATGTGCCTTGAGGGCAAGGACGGCGGCGGTTCGATCCTCAAGGACCGTACCGACGTGGTGCTGGTCGAGGCGCGTGCCTACGAGCTGTGGGACGTTGATACCGCCAAGGGACAGCGACGCATAACGGAGCATATCGCCGCCTGCTCGTATTTTGATCGCGTGGCCAACTGTATGAATCAATAAGGAGAGCAACATGATCATTATCAAAAACGGCGCGCTTGTGACGCCCCAGGGGCTTCGCCGCGCCGATCTTGCCATGGATGGCGATAAGATCGTGCGGATCGCCGCGGCGATTGAGCCGGCCGAGGGCGATACCGTCGAGGATGCCGCGGGCTGCTGGGTGTTTCCCGGCTTTATCGACGGCCACACGCACATGCAGTGCTGGACCGGCATGGATTGGACAGCCGATAGCTTTGAGACCGGTACGCGTGCGGCTGCCTGCGGCGGCACGACGACTATTGTGGACTACGCGACAGCCGATCGCGGCGTGACCATGCCCGATGCCCTTGCCGAGTGGCACCGGCGTGCCGATGGAACCTGCACGGCTAACTACGCTTTTCATATGGCACTCGCCGAGTGGAACGAGCGCAATCGCGCCGATCTTTCGGCCATTCGCGAGGCGGGCGTGTCGTCGTTTAAGACCTACTTTGCCTACGATCATCTGCGCCTGGACGATGCCGAGACGCTCGAGGTGCTCGAGGAGCTCAAGCGCCTGGGCGGTATCCTGTGCGTGCATTGCGAGAACGGTACGCTGGTGAATGAACTGCAGAAGCGCGTGTTTGAGCAGGGTATCCACGGGCCCGAGGGCCATGCGCTCAGCCGTCCGGACGTGTGCGAGGCCGAGGCAGTGAGCCGGCTGCTGTATCTGGCGCACTTGGCCGGGGATGCTCCGGTCAACGTGGTGCACCTTTCGACCAAGCTGGGGCTCGAGGCCATTCGCGCTGCCAAGGCGCGCGGGCAGAAGAATATTTATGTCGAGACCTGCCCTCAATATCTGATGCTCGACGACACCTGCTATCTGGAGCAGGGAGAGGACGGCTTCGCGGGTGCCAAGTATGTGATGAGTCCGCCGCTGCGCCATGCCGGCGACCGTGCGGCCCTGCGCGAGGCGCTTGTGGCCGGCGAGATCGATACCATCGCCACCGACCACTGCAGCTTTAATCTGCACGGGCAAAAGGACCGCGGGCGCGACGACTTCCGCGCGATTCCCAACGGCGGGCCCGGCGTGGAGCATCGTCCCGTCGCGATTGCCACGAGCTTTGAGGGACAGCTGGGCCCCGAGGACCTCTGCCGCCTGATGAGCGAGAACCCGGCGCGCGTGTTTGGCATGTACCCGCGCAAGGGCTGTCTTGCCGAGGGCTCCGATGCCGACGTGTGCGTGTGGGATCCCAAGGCGCGCTGGACGATCAGTGCCGCGACGCAGCATCAGGCTGTGGACTACACGCCGCTCGAGGGTTTTGAGGCACATGGCCGCGCCAAGGCCGTGTTTGTGAACGGCGTGCTGGCCGCGCGCGACGGCGAGCCCACCGGAGCCCAACCCGGCCGCTACGTGCCCCGCTAACGGGAAGACCGCCGGGGTAGCTAATTTGGGAGATGATTTTTTGGGACGGGGTAGCAAAAAGAGCCCCGTCCCAAATTTGCTACCCCTGGAGGCTGGTGGCGATGAGGGGGCGGTTGAGGGCTGCCTCGAAGCGATCTGCCATTGTTGGGTCGGCAAGCGTGTCGGCTTGGTTGAGCATGATACGGGCATTGTTGAGGTTCAGCATCTGCAGCTCGGCATTGAGCACCTGGGCGACGCGCTCTGGGGTGGCAGCGTCGGTGGGCTCGCAGCCGCAGCGCTCGCAGAAGAGCTCGGGGCGGTGGACGGCTTCGTTGATGGGCTTGCCGAGCCCCGAGGCGCCGACGACCCAGACAACGTTTGCCGTGGCGGCGGGAATTACCGGCTCCCAGGCGGCGTGCGCCTTGAGCGGGAGCCGCTTGCTGCCGTCCGCCTCGGCCAGGACGTAGTCAAAGCGCTGCGCCAGCTGGTCGAGCGGCGCGGCGGGGGAGGAGAGCTTGCCCGTCTGGGGGTCCAAGACACCTGCTTGGCAGATCCTTCCCCGCACAAGCCCCGCGCAGGCCTCGCAGGTGCAGCCTGGGGCGTGTAGGGCACCTGGCTTCCAGGGCGCGGCGTCCAGACGACGGCTCGATCCGTCCCACGGCACGCCGGCGACGGGAAACATATGCGTGGTGGTGCAGAGGAGCACGCGGCCGCCAGAGCGCATGAGCTCAAGGCTCAGCGTCTTGAGCAAGGTCGACTTGCCGCCGCTGCCGATAATCGCGGTAATGCCCGGCTCGATCCTGAGCGCCGAGGCAAGATTACCGTTAACCGTTTCCATATGTTCACCGCCGTATAATACTGTGATAATAAATAATCATCAGAGCAGCGGTCGAACCGCTTTTGCTCTGCTCAAACCGTAGCACAGGGAGGTGCCCCGGGAATGCTCGTTTATGTTCGCGGCGCCGGCGATATCGCCACGGGCGTCGCTGCCCGTTTGGTGCGCTCCGGCGTGTCGGTCGTTATGGCCGATATCGCGGTTCCCACGTGCATCCGCCGCACAATTAGTTTTTGCGAGGCCATTCGCCTGGGCGAGGTCGAGGTCGAAGGCATTCGCGCTCGCTTGGCGCAGACGCCGGCTGAGGCGCTTGAGATTACCGAGGCCGGAGACGTCGCCGTTGTGGTGGACCCTCAGGCCAAGATGCTCGGCGAGCTGAAACCCGCGGCTGTGGTCGACGCGATTTTGGCCAAGCGCAACTTGGGCACCACGCGCGACATGGCGCCTGCCGTCATTGCCGTGGGGCCGGGCTTTACCGCGCCGGTCGATTGCGACGCCGTGGTCGAGACCATGCGCGGGCATTTTCTCGGCCGTGTCATTACCCAAGGTTCGCCCCAGCCCAACACGGGCGTGCCGGGTGTCATCGCCGGCTATGGCAAGGAACGTGTTATCCACAGCCCCGCTGCCGGTGTGTTTAGGTCCGACCATGCGATCGGCGATATCGTGAGCGCCGGAGACGTGATTGGCTACGCGGGCGATACGCCCATGTGCACGCAGATCGATGGCTGCTTGCGCGGCCTTTTGGCCGACGGCGTTCAGGTGACCGAGGGCTTTAAATGTGCCGACGTCGACCCGCGCGGCGATGCCAGCTATATCAACTATATTTCGGACAAGGCGACGTCGGTCGGCGGCGGCGTGCTCGAGGCGCTCGCCATGCTCACCGGTGTATTCCAGGGATAGGAAATTGCAATGGAAAAGCTCGATGTGGTGAATGCTGCGCTTGGCGCTCTGAAGGCCGGTAAGACGTGCGAGCTGGTGGTAGTTGCCGGCACGGCAGGGTCATCGCCGCGCGGCGTGGGCGCCTGGATGGCCGTCTTTGCCGATGGCAGCCAAGCAGGTACCATCGGCGGCGGCAAGATCGAGCTCTTTGCGCTGAACGAGGCGCGCGAGCTGCTGGCCGCAGGGCAATCGCGTCTGGTCCGCTACACCATGGGCGGCGAGAACTCCGATACCGGCATGATCTGCGGCGGAGCCATCTGCCTGTGCTATCTGCACCTGGATGTATCGCAGGTGCTGTTGTTCCAGTCGGTTGCCGACGTCTTGGCGTATCGACGCATCGGCGACTTCGTCATCGACTTTGAACCGTTTATCGCAAACGCGCTCGAGGGCGATGTGGCCGAGTACCATGGCGGGGCATCGCGCCATACCATTGCGGGCTGCCCCGAGCTTTCGCTGGTGGAGGAGGGGAGTAAGGTCACCTACACCAACGCCGCCTCCGAGATTCCCCCGGCGCACATCGAGACGCTCTGCCCCGAGGGCCTGACCTACATCTTTGGCTGCGGACACGTGGGTGCTGCGACGGCGCGGGTGCTCACGGCGGCGGGCTTTGCCGTCGTGGCTTGCGACGACCGCCCCGGCACGTTGACGCCCGAATGGGTGCCCGGTGTCTACGACCGTCGTCTGGTCGACTACAAGAACCTGAGCAAGCAGTGCCCCATCGGCCCGCGCGACCTGGTGGTCGTCGCCACGGCGGGTCACAAGTCCGATATCGACGTGGTGATTCAGGCCATGCGCGCCAAGCCAGCCTATCTGGGCTGCTTGGGTTCGCGCCGTAAGACGGCCTTTGTGCGCGCCCGCCTGGAGCAGGAGGGCTTTACGCAGGACCAGATCGACGGGCTGCACCTGCCGATCGGTGTCGCCATCGAGGCCGAGGACCCCGAGGAGATCGCCATCTCCATCGCTGCCGAGATGATCCACCTGCGCCGCACCAAGCTCGTCCCCCGCAAGCGCTAATCGCATCCCCATATATGAGTTGCGGTGAAATACGGACTGTTAAAGCCTGTTAAGCCGTCAAACGGTCCCTATTTCACCGCAACTGCCATTTTCCTCCGTCCCCTAGGGATCAATATGTGCGGGGGAGTTGTGGAGTTGTGCAGGCAGACGAGGTTTTTCTGGAAATACGCTCCCGATGCGCGTATAGTACCGATTGTTTTGTCGGCTCCTGCTGCGTCGAGTCCAAACCGCGAAATGCCATGAGCGGCGCGGATGCAGCCAGGAGGCACGAGGACAACCCATCGTGGCCACGCCCCGTGCTTAAAACCCCAAGAAGGAGTGAACAATGGCAGAAGAGAAGTATGTGCCGCGTCTGAAGACCAAGTACAACAACGAGGTCAAGCAGCAGCTTCAGGACAAGTTCCAGTACGAGAACGTCATGATGATCCCCAAGTTTGAGAAGATCGTTGTAAACATGGGTGTCGGCGAGGCCGCTACCGATTCCAAGGCCATCGACGGTGCCGTGCGCGACCTGCGCGCCATCACCGGCCAGCAGCCGATGATCACCCGTGCCCGCAAGTCCATCGCTACCTTCCGCCTGCGCGCTGGTATGCCGATCGGCTGCAAGGTTACCCTGCGTGGCGACCGTATGTGGGAGTTCTTCGATCGTCTGACCTCTGTCGCAATCCCCCGTATCCGCGACTTCCGCGGCATCTCCGCCAAGAGCTTCGACGGCCGTGGTAACTTCTCCATGGGCGTCACCGAGCAGCTCATCTTCCCCGAGATCGACTTCGACTCCGTCGATCACCAGCGTGGTATGGACATCACTTTCGTGACCACCGCCAACACCGATGAGGAGGCCAAGGCCCTTCTGGACGCCTTCGGTTTCCCGTTCAAGAAATAGGTTCACCTGCCCTATGAGCGCCGTTCCCAGAAGGGGGCGGCGCTTGGGGCGAACAATACTCTATGTGAGGAGGATATAAGTGGCTAAGACATCGATGATCGTCAAGTGCAATCGCAAGCAGAAGTTCTC
>CABTZM010000088.1 GCA_902489295.1 uncultured Collinsella sp. | reverse complement strand
GCCATCGGTGCCCTCGAGCAGCGGCATGGTGAGCGCGATCTGCGGCTCCATGCCCATCTTCTCCATGAGCTCGCGGCCGGCGAGCAGGTTGAAGAGCTGGTCGGTGCCGCCCATCTCGACGTCGGCCTTGATCTGCACGGAGTCGAAGGCCTGCATCACGGGGTACAGGAACTCGTGCAGGGCAATCGGCGTCTGGGACTGGTAGCGCTTGGTAAAGTCGTCGCGCTCGAGAATGCGGGCGACGGTGAACTTGGAGCACACCTGCAGCAGGCCGGCCAGATCCATCGACAGGATCCAGTCGCCGTTGTGCACGATGGTTGTCTTCTCGGGATCCAGGATTTTCATGGCCTGGCTCACGTAGGTCTCGGCGTTGGCCTCGATCTGCTCCTGCGAAAGCTGAGGACGCGTGGAGTTCTTGCCCGAGGGGTCGCCGATCAGCGCGGTACCGTTGCCGATGATGAGGGTGACGTTGTGGCCCAGGTCCTGGAACTGACGCATCTTGCGTAGGGGCACGGCATGGCCCAGGTGCAGGTCGGGGCTGGTGGGATCGACGCCGAGCTTGATGTTGAGGGGCTCGCCCTTCTCAAGCTTCTTGCGAAGGTCGGCCTCGGGGACGATCTTAGCGGCGCCCGAGGTGATGATACGCATTTGCTCGTCGACAGACAGCATTGGGTATCCTCCTTTTGCTATAGCACCCTCGCCGGATACGGCGGTGCTGGAAGTCCATAAACTCTCATATGATAACAAACTGACGCGGCGCGGCACCTACGACAGGAAAATCCTCGTCCTGCCGCATGCGTCGACAGCGACCGGCAGACGCGTGCCATCGCGCTCGACCAAAGAGCGTGTCTGCTGGCGACGAGCGCAATCCCGGCAATGGACCCGCCCCGTCGCATCGGTGGCACAAGGCCCCTCTGCGGTCAGCAGGCAATGCTCGCATACCATGAGCTCGGGATGCTCGGCGTCGACAGGCCCCAAGACACCGGGACAAGCGGCAAGCTCGGTAACGCGCTCCGCATCATTGCCGAGCAACTCGGCCGACAAGCACACCCGCCCCGCACCGAGTCCGCGCAGCCAGGTAAGCGTGGCCCGATTGGCACAGAACACCGGCGCCGCCACGTCAAACGTTGTGCCCAGCTCGCGGGCCATCGCCACTTGTCCCAGATTGCGGCAGACGACGCGCCCGGCACGCTGCATAAGCGCCCGAGTCCGCTCGGCGTCGCCCGCGCGGCACACTTCGTCGAGCACCACCGTTGTATCGGACAGATCTCGCTCATCGCGCGGACCCACATCCATCAGCTCCCAGGCAAAGACCATACGAGCAAAATCCTCGCGCTTTGCCGGCCCCGCCGACCCCACCAACTCCGGCGACGCACCGCTATCCACCGCAACGTCCTCAAAGGGCAGCACCTCAACGGCACGCGCAACGGGCGCAATCGCATCCGCCTCGGCCCGCATGCGCTCCAACACCGCCGCCGTCTGATCCAGCACGCCGGCGCTGCGAATCAGATAGACCTCGCAGCCCGCGTCCACCTTACGTTTGCAATGCACGACGATGCGCTCTCCCGCAGCGGCATCCACGGGGCAAGGCACCTGTGGCCAGCGCTTGGGCACATCGGGACGCGCGTCGGCACCCGGGTAAAATCGGATTTCGAGCGTATCGCCCGCCGCCACGGCGGCATCAAGCTCAACCGTCACCTCTTCGTGACCCACCGCCACCAAGTGGCCCACGCGCACGCCCTGGTTAATCGCACGCTCAAAGCTCATGAGCTCGGCACCCGATCTCCCCCGCAGATACGCATCGGTGAACCCGCGGTTGAACGACCTACCCAGCTCACGCTCAAGCTCCGCCACGACGTCGGGCTCCCACGCGTCATCGCGCACCATATCGAGCGCCCGGCGCCACACCCGCACTACGTTGAACACGTAGTCGGGATTCTTCATGCGCCCCTCGATCTTGAGCGACGCCACGCCGGCGGCAACGAGCTCGGGCAGGTGCGCAATGCCCAGATAGTCACGTGGGCACAGCAGGCGGTCGCCCTCAACGGAAACAACGCTCTCCCCTGCCTCGTCAACCAGGTCGTACGCCAAGCGGCACGGTTGCGTGCAGTCACCGCGCATCGCAGAGCGAGCGCGCCGCAGGGCCGAGAACTCACAGGCGCCCGAGTAACCGATGCATATGGCACCGTGGCAGAAAACCTCAATCGGCACGCCCGTGGCGCACAGCGCAGCAATCTCGTCGACCGTCAGCTCGCGCGCGGTCGTCACGCGCTCGACTCCCAACTCGCCGGCCGCCAGTCGCACGGCACCCTCGCTATGGACGCCCGCCTGCGTGGACAGGTGAATCTCGACCCCGGGAATCGCCGCGCGCAGTGCGCAAGCCAGCCCGGCATCCGCCACGATCAAGGCATCGGCGCCCAGCTCCAGCGCATGCGCCCCCAGCGCCACGGCATCGGCCAACTCGTCGTCGAACACAAAAACGTTGAGCGTCACGTACACGCGCACGCCATGGGCATGCGCCACGGCGCAGCCGCGCGCAAACTCGTCATCCGTAAAGCCATGGGCGCTCACACGGGCGTTAAAGCCGCCCAACCCCGCATAGATGGCATCGGCACCCGCGGCGATGGCCGCAAGCATCTGGTCGAGTCCGCCCGCCGGCGCCAGCAGCTCGGGCAGCGCCGCACCGGCAGCATCCAATCCAGTCTCGTATTGTCCGCTCGGCCCCATCGTCCGAATCGCCATCGACAAACTCCTTACCAAGGTATGCATTCACTCTGAAAAATGCCGTCTTCCAGCATACACGAGGCCTCGCGCGCCCCGTTTGGTTTATCGTGTAATAACTTATGTCCATCCTGCCCCGACGGCACATCCACCGTCCGGCACGACATACCTGGAGGTCAATATATGGGTCCTCGCCAACGACAGGGACGCAGCCGTTCAAAGACGCATGCTCTGCCCATAATCCTGCTCTCGTTTTTGGGCTTTCTGCTGATTGCGGGCGTGGCATTTGGCATCGGCATGGTCGGCAACGTCAACCGCTGGCTGTCCGATCTGCCCGACTACACCGACGCCAACGCGTATCTGGTGAGCGAGCCCACCGAGATCGTCGACTGCAACGGCAACAAGATCGCGAGCTTCTACACGCAAAACCGCAAGTCTATCACCAAGGACGAGGTCTCCCCCTACGTGCTGCAGGGCACCGTTGACGTCGAGGACGAGCGCTTCTACGAGCACGGCGGTATCGACCTGTGGGGTATCGCGCGTGCTGCGGTGGCAACCCTCGGCGGCGGGCACGAAGGCGCCTCGACGATCACCCAGCAGCTTGTGCGCAACACCATCCTGCAGGAGGAGCAATTCGACTCGACCATTGAGCGTAAGGTGCGCGAGGCCTACATCGCCATCAAGATGGAGGACATGTACTCCAAAGACGAGATCCTCATGATGTACCTCAACGCCATCTATTACGGCCACGGCGCCTACGGCATCGAGGCCGCAGCCGAGACCTATCTGTCCAAGAGCGCCGCCGACCTCACCCTGAGCGAGGCCGCGCTACTCATCGGCCTTCCCAACTCGCCTTCGCAGTACGACCCCACGGTCAATCCCGATCTGGCACTGTCTCGCCGCAACAAGGTTCTCGACAACATGCTGCGCCTGGGCCACATCACCCAGGAGGAGCACGATGCCGCACAGGCCGAGCCCATCACCCTCAACGTGACCGAAATCTCGGGCAGCGGCGTCGACGTTTACTCGCAGCCCTACTTTGTCTCCTACGTCAAGCAGCTGCTGGAGCAGGAGTTCTCGACCGACGTGCTCTTTAAGGGCGGCCTGACCGTCAAGACCACCATCGACCCCACGATGCAGCAGGTGGCAGAGAATGCCGTCCGGGAGCAGCTCGACACGCTCTCGCTCGACGGCCTGGACATGGGCATGGTCGTCGTCGACCCCAAGACCGGCTACATCAAGTGCATGGTGGGCGGCTACGACTACAACGCCGACGAGAACCACGTAAACCATGCCACGGCCAAGCGTCCCGTCGGCTCCACCTTTAAGGCCTTTACGCTGGCAACTGCCATCCGAAACGGCATGAACCCCAACGTCACCCTCAACTGCAACTCGCCGCTCAAGGCCAAGGGCACCACGACCGAGGTCCAAAATTACGCCAACCAGAGCTATGGCAACATCACGCTTAAGCAGGCGACGGCATACTCCTCCAACACCGGCTACATCCAGGTGGCGGAAGCCGTCGGTAACAGCAAGATCATCTCGCTCGTCAAAAAGCTCGGCATCGACCCCGCCAAGGACAACATCGAGGACGTTCCCGTCATGACCCTCGGCACCGGCTCGATCTCGCCGCTCGAGATGGCCGCCGCCTACGCGACGTTTGCCAACGGCGGCTACTATCGCCAGCCGATCGCCATCACCGAGATTGACTCTCGTACCGGTTCGGTGCTGTACCAGCACACCGACAATCCCTCACAGGTGCTTACCGAGGGCGAGGCCGCCGCGGTCACCGATGTTCTGTCCGGCGTCATGAAGGGCAGCGGTACGGGTGCTGCCGGCGCTCTGAGTGTCAACCAGCCCTATGCCGGCAAGACGGGCACCACCGACAACACCACCAACCTGTGGTTCTGCGGCTATACCCCGCAGCTGGCGTGCGCCCTGTGGACCGGCTATTCCGCGGGCGAGATCCCCATCCAAAAGTACGGCACGGACCTGCTGGGCGACAGCACCAACCTGCCTGTCTTTAAGCGGTTTATGAACACCGTTCTGACCGGTACCGAGCGCGAGGAGTTTGCGACCGGAACGGCGCCCACCTACAAGAACAACAGCGTCTGGAAGTTCTACGGCACCAACAACACCAAGAAGTCGGAGAACGACGACAAGGACAAGGACGAAGAGGAAGAGGAAACCACCACAACGACTACCACGACGACCACGACCGCCGAGACCACGGGCGGCGACACCACCGGCGGCACCGGTACGACCGGTGGCTCGACGGGTGGCTCCACTGGTGGTTCGACCGGCGGCGATGGCGGCACGCCTACGCCTACGCCCACTCCCGACCCCTCGCCCACGCCTGACGATACGGTCGGCTAAGAAGTACGCGACTAAAGCCAACAAGGCCCCGAGCAGCTTATTGAACTGCTCGGGGCCTTTTAGTTTGAAGCGACCTGGTGGGCGGTCTTTATACCGGCAAACAAAAAGGGGTACCGACCAACGTCGATGCCCCTTACAAGCCACTATGTCAGCGCACACAATGCCGAGCGCACGACCCGCACACCTACTTGCGAGAATTGCTCAACTTATTGATCAGCGCCTCGAGACGCTCGCCGTCCTCGGCCGTCTGGGCAATAACCAAAATCGTATCGTTGCCGGCAAGCGAGCCAAGCACATCGGGTAACTCTGCCGCATCAACGGCGGCGGCGATGCCGGAAGCCGTGCCAGGCTGAGCCTTGATCATAACCAGATTATCAGTACGCAGAACGCCCGTTACGAGCTCGGAAACCATACGCTGCAGGTGCAGGTCCTCTGCCAGAACATAGATGCCCTCAGGGAGCTTACGCAGCCCCATATCGGCAATATCGCGAGAGACAGTCGCCTGCGTGCAATCAAAGCCCATAGCACGGAGCTCATCGACCAGCACGCGCTGCGTGCGGACATCCTTATTGCGCACAATATCTCTAATGGCATCCTGGCGCCCATTGCGTTTTTTAGCCATACAAACCCTCTCTCCAAAAGATGGCGGAGACAATCAATCAGTGATTGAATAGTTTAACGCTATTTGAAGGCTTTTGTGTATAAGAACGCATTTCGAAACAATTCTATGCAAGTTTGTTTCGTAATGAGCCGTTTAGGCGGTTTTTGCGCCCGTCCGGTTAAGAAAAGCTGCCAGATGCGTACACATCACGCAGCGCGCGGGCTTGGCGCTGGCGATCGGCCCAAACAACAGACCGAGTCCCCGATGGTTATCCTTGAGCGCGGCGACCATCTGACGGGTTCGAGGCGCCTCGAGCATATCACGCATGCGGGCGGAACGCTCGATTGACGACACCCCATGCGGGCTCAGACACAAATTCTCGATGCAGGCGACCAGTCCAGCAAAGTAGAACTTTTGGCTTGCCAGCTTGAGCCGACCACCGCTATCTGCTTCCGAGAGTGAGTCCGCAAGCTCGTCGAGCGCTCGAGTGTCATCGGATATCCTGGCATACATGGTGGGATCAAAGGCATCTGTAAGCTTAGGTGCCGCCGCGTGGAAACAAGCGTCGCCGCAGCCGGACACGAATCGTGCCTGCGAGAGCGCATAAGCCATAAACTCAACCGTACGGTACGCCTTGCCGCGCGACAGGCATGCCTCAAACAGCGGACGGCTATACATCACGCCAGAGGTCTGAGCGACTAGGCCGCCCAAAATCAACTGGGGCAGCCCAGTCACCATAGAAGACTCGTCTTCTATGGCAATAGAGGCAGCATCCAAGACGCGCGAATGACGCTCGCGATGCGCATCGTATCGATCGAGCGACACCGAGGGGAGCACAATGTCTGCCGCAGTATCGCACGCGATATCGACCATCTTGGAAAGGGCCTGCGGAGCAAACCACTCATCGGCGTTCATGGCGATGATTTGAGAGCCGCGCGAGGCATCAAAACCGGCACGAAGACAAGCGCCGCGCTTCGCGTCCTCGACGTCAATCAAATCAATATGGATGTCCCTGTCGGCAGCAACTTGAAGCGAATGGCGCACACCGGGCGCAGCATCGCGGCAGACAACGACAATCTGCAAATCGTAGAGGTCTTGGTTCTGGATACTCTCGAGCGCACGCATCGCATAGCTGGGCGAACCTTCTACCACAAGGATCACCGAAAGTCGCGGATGCGAACCACGTCGAACCAAATTATCCGTCCTCTCGACAGCAATGAATCAAACCGTGGTTCATGGTACACCCCGGCAATAAAAGCAATGAGACACCGGTTGCATTGCACGCCAAGAACAGATGTTGCACACGCGCAGCCCACAGATGACAGGTGTCGACGCACGACACGTCGAGCCCTCCCCTAGTCGAGCACGACAAGCTCGGCGGGATCGTAATCCACGCCCATAAACGTAAGGCCGCAGGCAGGAGCCGTGGGGCCCGCAGCGGTACGGTCGCAAGCATCGATAACCTCGCGCATCCACTCGGGTTCACGGCGATGCATGCCAATCTCGACAAGCGTGCCCACGATCGTACGGACCATCGAATGCAGAAACGCATTGCCCTCGATGGTAAACGTCAGGATGTCCTCGCCAAACGCAACCTCATGGCCAAATTCGGCACGCATCACGCAGCGATACGTGGGCTTGCCAACGGCCGAGGCAACCTTGCAAAAGCTTTTAAAGTCCTGCTCGCCCAGCAGCGCGGGGCAGGCAGAAGACATAGCCTCAACATCCAAGGGATAGCGATGCCACCACACGGCACCGCGGGACAGCACGGGGCGCGCATCGCGATCGGCAATACGGTATGTATACGTACGGGAATGCGCGTCAAAGCGTGCAGAAAAGCCTTTACGGGCCCTGTAGACCTCGTTTATGGCGATATCTTTGGGCAGCAGGGCATCCATGGCCCGCAGCCACCTACGGCGCGTCAGAGCGAGCTCAGCGTCCGTAACGGGCACGCTGATGTACTGAGCCACGGCATGCACGCCGGCATCGGTACGCCCCGCGCACGTCAGATCGATCGGGCGGCGAAGCAGCGTCTCGATGGCTCGACGTAGCTCACCAGCAACCGTCGTCTGTCCCGGCTGCTCGGCAAATCCGCTATACGACGAGCCATCATAGGCCACACGAAATACGAGTGTGGCGTCAAGCTCGGAAATCGAATTGAAATCAGACGGCGCAGTCATGGGCGCTCCCAACAAACAAGCAACGGTATCGCGACAAAAAAAGAGGGGTACGCGAACGTACCCCTCGAATATAGCCTATGCAGACGGAAAGTCTACTCAGCGGTCTCCTCAGCAGGAGCCTCCTCGACGGCCTCGACCTTCTTGGGAGCAGCGGCCTTCTTGGGGGCCGGAGCAGCCTTCTTGGCCTTAGGCGTGCAAGGCTCGGTGACGAGCTCCATGATAACGATGGGAGCGTTGTCGCCCTTGCGGTTGCCGAGCTTCATGATGCGGGTGTAACCGCCGTTGCGGTCCTGCCACATGCCCTGGGCAGCCTTGTCGAAGATCTCGGCAACGAGCTGCTTATCGCCAAGCTTGGCGATAGCCAGACGACGAGAGTGCAGGTCGCCCTTCTTGGCCCAAGTGATGATCGGGTCGACGACCGAACGCAGCGCCTTAGCGCGGGTCTCGGTGGTCTTGATGCG
>CABTZM010000087.1 GCA_902489295.1 uncultured Collinsella sp. | reverse complement strand
TTCGGCCGTCATCAGCTCGTTGAGAACGCCCTTGCTCCCTTCAAGGTGACCGACACCGCCGGTCAGTTCGACGTTATCGCTCTGTGCGATGGCGGCGGCATCTCCGGTCAGTCCGGCGCTCTGCGCCTGGGCATCGCTCGCGCTCTTCTGAACGCTGGCGATTACCGTGCCGACCTCAAGAAGGCCGGTTTCCTTACGCGCGATGCTCGCGTGGTCGAGCGCAAGAAGTACGGCCTCAAGAAGGCCCGCCGCGCTCCCCAGTTCTCCAAGCGCTAAGGTTTTATCTCCTTACGAGATACAATGTACAAGCGGGGCCTACCGACTGCTCGGTGGGTCCCGCTTTTCTTTTCGACTAGGGTGGGCGGCTTCGTTTTGCCCACTTGGGAAGGAGCGATCCTATGCCCCAGAACATCTTCGGTACCGATGGCGTCCGTGGCGTCGCCAACGCCGACCTCTCGTGCGACCTCGCGTTTCGCCTAGGTCGCGCGGCGACCAAGTTTCTTGGCCCGGACATCTGCATCGGCCGCGACACGCGTCTTTCGGGCACCATGCTCGAGAGCGCTCTGACCGCCGGCATCATGGCCGAGGGCGGCCGTCCGCATTGCTGCGGCGTTATCCCCACGCCCGCCGTGGCGCTGCTCACTGTTCAAAACGAGCTCGACGGCGGCATCGTCATCTCTGCTTCGCATAATCCGCCGGAGTTCAACGGCATCAAGTTCTTTAGCCGCAAGGGTATGAAGCTTCCCGATGCGGTCGAGGAAGAGATCAGCGCCTGGGTCATGTCCGAGGAAGCCATGGCTGCCGACACGCTGCCGACCGGTGCCGGCGTGGGCCACATCATCAAGATGAAAGACGCCCGCAAGGCATACGTCGACCACGCCATCGATACGCTTGATGGCCTGAGGCTCGATGGTCTAGTCGTTGCCGTCGACTGCGGCCATGGCGCTTCTTGCCAGACCACGCCTGCCGCGCTGCAGCGCCTGGGCGCCACGGTCCATGCCATCAACACCGATTACTGCGGCACTGACATTAACGTTGAGTGCGGCTCTACGCACCTCGAGCCCCTGCGCGAGCTCGTGCTGCGCACCCACGCCGATATCGGCCTGGCCCACGACGGCGACGCCGATCGCGTGCTGTTCGTGGACAGCGAGGGCAATGAGATCGACGGTGACTACATCCTGGCCATCTGCGGTTCTGACCTCGCCGCTCGCGGCAAACTCGCCAACTCCGAGATCGTCTCGACCGTTATGTGCAACCTTGGCTTCTCCATCGCTATGAAGGAGCAGGGCTTCGAGATGGTTCAGACCGCTGTGGGCGACCGTTATGTTCTTGAGCGTATGCTCGCGGACGGCGCCGTCATCGGCGGCGAACAGTCCGGCCACATCATCTTCCTGGAGCACAACACCACCGGTGACGGCCTGGTGACGGCTCTGCAGCTGCTGGCCGTGCTCAAGCGCACCGGTCGTACCCTCACCGATCTTGCCGGCATCATGAAGAAGTACCCGCAGGTACTCGTCAACGTGCATTCCGACAACAAGGCCGGTCTGGACGATTGCCAGCCCATCTGGGATGCCGTCGCTGCTGCCGAGAAGGAGCTTGACGGCCGCGGCCGCATTCTGGTGCGTCCAAGCGGTACCGAGCCGCTGGTCCGCGTTATGGCCGAGGCCGAGACGCACGAGCTGACCCAGCGCGTTGTCGACGACATCGTCGAGGTTGTCAAGCGCGAACTTCCCTAATGGTCAAAAACGAGTGCCAAGTGGTAAACTGTTAAGGCTATTTTGGTCGATTGGTATGTCCGAGGGGGAGCATGTTCACTAAAGTCCTAAGGTCTTTTGGTATGCGTGGTCGAGTCCTTACGCTGGATGCTCCCATCTCGGGCGACGTCATTCCGCTTTCCGAGGTAAACGACCAGACATTTGCCACCGGCCTTTTGGGCCAGGGCGTGGCGATTCAGCCTACCGGCACGCGTGTGATTGCACCGGCTGATGCCAAGGTCGAGGCCATTTTTCCCACGGGACACGCTGTTGCGCTTAACACGGTCGATGGCTTGGACGTGCTCATCCACGTTGGTTTGGACACTGTTCAGCTTGAGGGCAAGCACTTTACCGTACATGCGCAAGTGGGTGACATCGTCCATAAGGGCGATGTGCTCATTGAGTTCGATCGCGAGGCGATTGCTGCCGAGGGCTACGATGTGACGGTTCCCATCTTGGTGTGCAACTCTGTTGAGTTCTCGAGCATCAAGGGCTCCGTTGGCGTGCATGTCGAAGAGATGGACCAGCTCATCGTTGCTCGCGAGCGCTAGCAAGTGCACGTGGCCATTAGCCTACAATTCAAACACGTTTACGGAGGGCGCCCTTGAAAGAGGACGCCCTCCGTGGCAAGATGGGATTTGTCCGAAGCTAAAAGGCTTCGGGTCACCGTGGACGGGCAGGGGCCTCGACGCGGCTAGACACGAGACACATACATTACGCGACCTCGCCCTGGTGGCCGCACACGTTGGTTGCGGCCGACGCGGGCCGCGGGCAAGTGCTTGTAAGGGGAGCCTTGCCTCTCTTGTACGAGAAAGGACGCGTAATGAAGATCATTAAAGCTAAAGACTACGAGGATATGAGCCGCAAGGCCGCCAATATCATCTCGGCGCAGGTTATCCTCAAGCCCGACTGTGTGCTGGGCCTTGCCACCGGCTCCACCCCGATCGGTGCCTACAAGCAGCTCGCTGCTTGGTACGAGAAGGGCGACGTCGACTTTGCCGAGGTCAGCACATACAACCTGGACGAGTATCGCGGCCTTTCGCACGACGATCCCCAGAGCTATCACTACTTCATGCGTGAGAACTTCTTCGATCACATCAACATCGACCTGAACAACACGCATGTGCCCGACGGTTCCAACCCCGACGCCGCCGCTGCCTGCTCTGAGTACGACAAGATCGTCGCCGCCGCCGGTTACCCGGATCTGCAGCTGCTCGGCATTGGCAACAACGGCCACATCGGCTTCAACGAGCCCGATGACCACTTCTCCAAGGGCACGCACTGCGTCGACCTCACCGAGAGCACCATTCAGGCCAACAGCCGCCTGTTCGACAGCATCGACGACGTTCCCCGTCAGGCCTACACCATGGGCACCCAGACCATCATGTATGCCCGCATGATCCTGGTCGTCGCCAACGGCGAGGCCAAGGCTCAGGCCGTGCATGACATGTGCTATGGTCCGGTTACGCCCGCGTGCCCGGCTTCGATCCTGCAGCTGCACACCAACTGCGTTGTCGTTGCCGACGAGGCCGCCCTTTCGCTCTGCGAGTAGCGCGAATCCTGCACCTCGACATAGCCTTGCCTAAGGCCTCCGCTTTGCGGGGGCCTTTTTGCTATCCCTTTCCGCCCACTTGACCAAAATCTTGCCGCAAGCTTGACGAATGCCGGATGCCCAACAGTTTGATTCATTCCATACCAGATTCTATGCAAAAATGCCACTAAAAGGTCGTAGACGGTAGCGGATGCTAGGCGAGTTGAATGACATAGCTGAACCTTGTTCATTTGCGTTACACTGCCGCTTAGATGGGACAAGCTGACAAGCTCATTTACCTGCTTAAAGACCGATTAGTCGGGGGATTAATAACAATCGGCCCTCGCTGTACAAAAACTTGCCGCTTGCGTACCAAAAGACAACCTAGAACACAAGGTCGCTCTATTCATAGCGCGGCTTGTATGGTCTTGCGGTTACAGTGTCCATACGGTCGAGTTGAGGAGCGGGCATGGTAAACGATTTGGGCAGTATGGACGACCTCGAGCTGATGCCGCTGGGCGGTGGCTATATGGTGCGACGCGAACGCTTGATGAATGAGCTTATCGCCAAGGGCCGAAAGGCCGGCATCGTGGTTCTTTATGCGCCCGACGGGTTTGGGAAGACCTCGGTGCTGCTGCAGTACACCCATGAGGTTAAATGCGACCCGACGCGAGGCCCCGTGCGGATTATCGAGGCCGATCGCGCCATTGGGCGCGAGGTGTTTATGCAGCTCGAGGTGGTTACCGAAGAACTCAAAGACAAACCGCTCTCCCTTATCGCGATTGATAATGTGCCAAACCTCGATCAGCACGATACCGAAGACCTCATCGACAGGATTCGCGGCCTGCGCGCCATGGGGGTAGGGGTCTTTATCTCCTGCCGTCCTTCAAATCGTCAGCTGATTCATGGGCTGGGCGATTCGGTTAAGATCAATGCGCAGATGCTCAAGGTGCATGCCTATGAGTATTCGGCGTGGGCATCGGCGTTTTCGATCAGCACATCGCTCGACTTTTATCAGCTCACGCAGGGCGTGCCCGAGCTCGTTTCGGCATTGCAGACGGGTCTGTATGGCCAAGGCGACGTAGCCGGCCTGCTCGAAAACGAGATTGTCAACGTATATGGCGCGGCACTTGTCGATCTGGCTTCGCTCGACAATAATGCGCTGTTTTGCGTGGCATGTCTCATGATTTTGATGGGCGAGGGCAATATCGCAGAACTCGAGGCTTGTGGGGTGAGGCTGTCGATGGTCGACCAGTCCTACTTTGTACGCGACTATCCGATCTTTGGCTTGGATCCCGCCGAGCGGAGTTTTACGTGTCTGGGCACGGAGGATAACGGACGCTTGCGTTTGCGTAAGTTGGTGGCCGAGGTTCGCCCCGAACTTGTTCCGAGGGCGGCCCGGATTTTGCTTAAGGCGGGCCGATGCGATGCGGCGATGGGCCTGGCGGACGCCTTTTTGGACCGTGATGCGGTCCTTGAACTTGCTGGGCAGTATGGGGTCGATCTTGCTCTGACGGGGCACGGGGCCGATATCTGCCGAGCAGCGCTGGGCACGATCGATGCCGACGATCCGGCTCCAGAGCCAACGCCTGCCGAGGCGCTTGGCGTATATCTGGCAGCGGTCAGCGTGTCCAATACAAAGCTCGCTCGCTATATGGCATCGGTTATCGAGCGCGGGGGCGAACGGGCGGCCTGCGAAATAGACCCTGTTTCATGGAGGGTGGCCCAGACACTGACGGCTGTTTGCTATGGGGACAACGGGCTTGGGCTTCCTACGAACCTGGCCGTGCCAGAAATCGAGACATCCCATACCGCACTCGATATGTTGTCTGCGCATATCGAGGTCAAGCGCTGCCTGACCGAGCGGGGAGATGACGGCGGCGTTCTACAGCAGCTCAAAACGAGCAAGGCCTACGACTGCGAGCTCGACATCGCGGGGATTGTTATACGGGCCGATAGCATGCTGGTGGAGCTCTTTGACGGGTCGTTTACGGGAACCGACGAGCGCGACGACGAGATGACGGTGGTGCGGAAGGCGCTCGACGTGCGTGGGCTTAAGGCGATGGCTACCTGGGTGCGCATGGTGTTGGCGGCACGGCGGCTCCTTTCCGGCCTGCCGGTAACCGACGACGCGGCGTTCAACGAGCTCGATCGTTTTGCCGTGCGCATGCGCGACAACCAGATTCAGCTGTTTGGCCTGTTGCTAGAAGGCTGGCAGTCGCTGGCAGAGGGACGGCCGGTTAATGCAAAGTTCCGTGCGGTCCAAGTGCTCAAACTTGCCGAGGAGTCGATTGCGTACATGCGCGATAACGCATTGCTGCTGGAGCGCGCGGCGTATCTGCGTAACACCTCGATGGTTTCGGTACGCGAGGAAGCGGAGTTGCTCGATATAAGCCAGACGCAGGTTGGTGGAGCGGAGGCCTGGATGGTGGCGCTGCATTTGGCCTGTGCGGGCCGAGACAGCGATCTTGCGGCCTGGATGTCCATGAATCGTGCGGGGATTCTGGAGCCATCGTATCGGCTCTTTGCGCGCCTTGCCATGCATTGTCTGGGCGAGCCGGCGACCAGGATTCGCAAGAAGCTTCCCGTGCGCGAGCTGTCGCGGTACTCGCTGCGCGACGATTTGGAAGGGGAGGGCGAGCGCCTGTTCCAGGCCGGCGAGGTTGAAGCCGTTGATACCATCGACCATATCGAGATTCGCATGTTTGGTGCGTTTCGCGCCGAGCGCGACGGGTTTCCCATCACGGACAAAATGTGGCGCCGCAAGAAGGCGGCGACACTTGCCGAGCGGCTTGCACTGGGCATGGATGCGCTCGTCGATCGTGAGACGCTGGCCATGGAGCTGTGGCCCCATGCCGAGTTCAATAGCGCCCGCAATAACCTGTACTCGACGATATCGCGCTTGCGGTCGGCTTTGGGACCGACGCCGGATGGCAAGTCGTGTGTGCTCATCCAAAATGAATGCATCGGACTCAACGGCGACTACGTCAAGACCGATGTACGGCTGTTTGACCAGATAAGCCGCGAGGTTTTGGGAAATCGCACGGGTGCGCGCGGGCCCCATTTAGTTGAGCTGTGCCTTAAGATTGAGCAGCTTTATGCCGGACCGTTGTATGTTCCCAATGGCTGTAACCCCACCTACTTTTTGCGTATGCGACGCATTATGCAGTCAAAGTACATCGATTGCATGATTAAGGGAGCAAATGCCGCCCTAGAAGAAAACGACCTGCAGTCGGCGATTTGGCTGGCGGAGTCGGGGCTTCGGCAGGAAACGGCGCGTGAGGATATGGTGCGCTGCGCCATGCGCGTCTACAGTGCGGCGGGGCGGCGGCGCGATATCGTCGAGCTGTACAGCGGGCATATGCACCACCTGAGGGAGCAGGTCAATGGCGTGCCCGAGCCCGAGACGCGGCGTCTATACGAGCGCTTGGTGGAGGGGCGGCTCAACCGCGTGCTGGTCGAGCGATAAAAAACGGGCGCCCGAAGTACTTGGGCACCCGTAAGCTTGCTATGTGTTGGCTCGCCGGATCATTGGCTCTTAGACGAGCTTGATCTTCTCGATATCCTTGCGCGAGGACTCGCGATACAGCGAGAACTTGCGGCCGATGACCTGGACGACCTCGGCGTGGCAGCGCTCGGCGAGCTCTTCGGCGGCTTCGCGGGCGGAAAGACTGGAGCCATCGAGCACGGAGCACTTAACGAGTTCGTGCTTCTCCAGGTAGGCGACCGTCTGCTCGACGGTGCCCTCGTTGACATCGGACTTACCGATGATGATGGCGGGGTTGAGATGATGGGCCATGCTGCGAAGTTGCTTGACCTGGGCTCCTGTCAGTGCCATGGGTTCTCGCTTTCTATGTATGGGGCGCCCCGCGACGGGGCCTTAATCTACGTGAGCTGTCCCACGATAGCGCAGGAACGGCGCGGTGTGGAGCGCGTTTGCCCAGTTCAAAAAGAATGCGGATGCCGAGGTGATGGGCAGCGCGGGCTGTGAACGGGCTACGAGCGGGATTCAGAGACCGGTTCCCATGCAATAAACGCCCAGCGAACCTTACGGATATGGTCGAGCATATAGCGCCCCTGCGGCACGCCCTTGGAGCCCGGCTCGTCGGCATGGGGGTTTTCGATCATGTGCTGAGCGATATAGTCGCGCAGGCGGTCGATCTTATCCTCGTTGCCATGCTCGAGCATACGGGAAAAATCCGCCACGCCTGCCTCAAGGCTATCGAAGGTATCGCGACGAGGCGATTCAAAGTATGTAACCTGCGGCAACGCACCCATCTGAATGAGGATGTTGAAGGCGTACACAAAGCCATTGCTGCAGGTAACCGAGGCGCCGATAGCGTTCATCAAGTGCAGATCATAGCGCGGGCTGGAGTTGGCGCCCATCGTGACAGCACAACGCCGACGAGCCGTACGGTCGAGCTTGGCAAGCGCACCTTTTAGATCGGTCGTCGTAACTGACCGACTGGCAAAGGCAACATCCACCGCTTTCGCGACCGGTCCAACCAAATCCCAATCATCATCCCAAGCAAGCTCAAGCGGCGTAATGCGATTCTCGAGCCCATAGTACTCAATGCCACCATCAAGCGTGCCCAACATAGCAGGGGAAAAGTCAGCAGCAATCACAGGATGCCCAGCCTGAGCAAGCGGAATGGCAATCGACCCAGCCCCACACCCCATATCAAGCACCGATTCACCAGGCTTTAACGCCAACAGCTTCATAAAGTCCCGGGCATACGGAGCAGTCTCAAGCGGCCGAAAATGCCGAGCCCGCTTATCCCATTCAAAAGAATCATCAGCCCGCCGCCGACCAGCCTGCAGGCGCATCCATTCGCCATTCCAATCCGCAGCAAGCAGCTCAGAACGAATCTCCCCATCAACCACGGGCCAACCTCCTAGCAACAAAAAAGCGACTCCTCCCAAAAGAAGAGCCGCAACCAGCATATATCAGAAAGAACCGATCCAACGCCAAACCGTCATACCAGCAAAGTGGAGCAGAAGCGAAGCGACTGCAACCGGGATAGAACCCAACTGAGGTCCCGTTGTGCGGGAGCCCCGGGGAGGG
>CABTZM010000086.1 GCA_902489295.1 uncultured Collinsella sp. | reverse complement strand
TTTAGTTGTGCGTCGTCTCCCCCGGAGCCGTGAACATACCTGCTCATATGCGGCTCCGAGCCATATATAGGGCACGCGCGGCAACGCGGCGAATGTATGTCGTCTGCGGCATATGCGTACCCTCCTTTACAAGTTGAGGTCAACTATATCAACGGTCGTCGACCATGCGAACACCGTTGACATTCGTACGACAACGCCGTGTGTCGTCGTTTAATAAATAATTATCTTGATTGATAAGAGTTTGTCATCTCTCATTCGGCGAACGGCAAAAACAAAGCCGCCGAGGCTTATATCCCCGACGGCATTACCCGGCGCTATCGACAAACCAAATGGATCCTGCTGGCATCGAAGTGCATGCGCAGCGTCTCGCCTGCTTGCGGTAGCTCGTCGACAGGCACGCCCACCTTGTTGACCTTCCACTGCAGACGCGTGGGCGCATCAGCGCGCGGCACGTCCAGCAGCACCAGCCGCTCAAAGCGCGAATCGCTCACACGGGCCACATGCAAATCGTAGCTGTTACGGCCCCGCTCAACGCGATTATCAATATGGAAATAGCTTGCGCGAACGCCCAGGTACGCCACATTATCGGGGACCTCGCGGCCCACGTTAAAGGTCATGCCCCAGTCGAGGGCCTCAACTTCTTCGTCGCCGATTTTGCGCGCACGGCTTGTGTTCTTGCAGCCAGTTAGGCGCAGCGCCGCCAGCGTCTGCGGACGGCGGACCACGTCCTCGACGGAGCCGAGCTCCTCAACATGCCCGTCGTGCATCACACAGATGCGCTGGCACAGGCGGCATGCCTCGTCGATGTCGTGGCTCACGTAGAGCACGGTGCGGTTGCAGACATCGAACAGGTCGAGCATATTCTGCTCGAGGGCGCTCTTGAGGTACGCATCGAGCGCACTCATGGGCTCGTCGAACATAAAAATGCCCGGATGCGCCGCCACCATGCGGGCAAGCGCCACGCGTTGTTGCTGGCCGCCCGAGAGCCGCGCGGGATAACGGTCGGCGAAATCGGCCAGGCCAAAGATGCCCAGATAGCGCTCGGCCAGCCTTTTGCGCGCCGCGGCGTCGCCCGCGTCCTTTACACCGGCACATACGTTATCGGCCACCGTCATGCTGGGAAACAGCTGATAGTTTTGGAACAGCAGGGCGCATTTTCGCTCCTGGGGCGACAGGTTGATGCCCGTCGCTGAGTCAAAAAAGGTCACGCCGTTGACGACGATCTTGCCCTCGTCGGGCGTCTCAACACCGGCAATGCAGCGCAGTGTGCAGCTCTTGCCGCAACCCGAAGCGCCCAGCAGCGCCACACGCTCCTCACCGGCCTCAAGCTGCATGTCGAGCATAAACCCGGGATAGTGCTTTTTGATATCCAAAACGAGTGACATGGCCTATCGTCCTCCCTGCGGCGCCGTATCATCGCGCATGAGCTCGGCCAGCGCCTCGCGATCAATACGCAAGGCATCGCCGCCCGCCGGGTCGAGCGAATCGCCCTGTCCGTTGAGATCTTTGGTCTGCTTGCGCTCCGCACGGGAAAAGCCCCGCTCGCGATACTTTTGCGAATGAGCGGTGTACATGTTGATGAACAGGATGACTAGGAAACTAAACACGATCACGACGACGACCCAAAAGAGGGCTACCGACGTGTTGCCGCCCATCCACTCAAAGTAGATGGCAATGGGGATGGTCTGCGTAATACCGGCGTAGTTGCCCGCAAAGAACAGCGTGCAGCCAAACTCGCCCATCGCGCGGGCAAAGGCGAGCACCGTGCCGGCGGCGATGGAGGGCCAGCCGAGCGGCATCATGAGCTTGGCAAAGATGCGACGTTCGGACCATCCCAAGGTTCGCGCGGCGTCGAGCATCTGCGTGTCGAGGCTCTCAAAGGCACCGAGTGCCGTACGGTAGACCAATGGAAACGACACCACCACGGCAGATATCACCGCCGCGGGCCACGTAAAGACAATCGAGATGCCGTGCGCGATGAGCCACTGGCCCACCCCGGTCGAGCGACCAAACAGCATGAGGAGCAGAAAGCCGCAGACCGTGGGCGGCAGCACCATAGGAATCGTAAAGACCGAATCGAGCAGACCCTTGATGCGACTCGAGGTACCCATAGTCTTCCACGCGGCGAACAGGCCCAGCGCAAAGGAGATCAGCAGGGCAAGGCCACTCGTTTTTATGGACACCCAAAACGGGCGATAGTCGATGTCGCCCAAAAAGGAAGCCAGAGAGGTCAAGGGCCCCTGCTCATCCCGCATCACGACAGACGATGCTTCTACCATTTGAGCGCTATCAAGCCAACGCGCTCCGCCCTTGGCATCACCCGAGGCCGATGAAATCACCACATAGCGGTCCCCATCCGCACCGCGCTCGTCAAAGCCATAGGTATCCCCGCCGGCGTCAAACGTTGTTTCCGCCGTGACATACCAAGGAAGATCCACGTCCCCTAGCTGCGCACCTCCCATGCAGTTTACGCTGTCGAGCTCACAGACGAGGGCCTTGAGACCCGATACGCACTCGTTGTCCTGCGGATCCAATCCATACTTCTCGACCGCCTTGGGCGATATCCACACCACAACGCGATCGGCAGCAGGCGCCACTACAAGGTCCACGTCCTCGTCAACGGGAAACCGGTAGCCCTCAGGCTGGCCCTCCATGGCACGAGCGGTCCCCTTGGCCAACCGCTCAAAACCCTCGATCCCATAGGAAAGCCCATGGGCGGTCGCAGCAACCTGAGCTCCATCCTCAGCGTCTCCAGCAAACGCAAATCCCGGCACCCAGCAAAGCGTGAAGGTTAAAGCACAGGCGACAAGGATGCGGAATCTATTAAGCACGAAAAGCTCCAAGCGAATACAAGGACGGAGTGAAACACAAAACGATGGAATTATCGCGCCAAGCCGCACTACGCGGAAAGCTCAAAGCCGTACTTAGCCCAAATCTTCTGAGCCTTCTTGTTGGTCAGGCAAAAGTCGATAAACGCCTTGGCCTCGTCGGCGTGCTCGGAGCTCTCGGCAACGGCACCCGGGTACACGATGGGCTTGTGCGAATCCTCGGGGCACACGAAGGCCTCCTCGATGCCGTCGTAGCGGAAGATGTCGGAGCTGTAGACAAAACCGGCCACGCAGTCGCCCGTGGACACGTAGGCGGCGGCGGTACCGACCTTGTCGGCCAGCGCGACCTTCTCGGCGATCTCGGGAACATACTCGCCGTCGTCGCCCTCGGTGCCGGTGTAGAGGCCCACGGAGGCCAGGGCCTGGTTGGCGTACTTGCCGGCGGGAACGGTCTTGGCGTCGCCGATGGCGATCTTGCCGTCCAGGTTCGCGACGTCGGCGATGGCCTCGACCTTGGTGTCGGAGCCCTCGGCGCGAATGATCACGAGGTCGTTGACGAACATGTCCTCGCGGGTATCGGTATCGACGAGCTCAGCGGTCTCGGCATCATCCATGGTGCCCTTGGAAGCGGTGATGAGCACGTCGACCGTGGCGCCGGCGCGCATCTGCTCGACAAGGTCGCCGGACGCTTTGAACTGCGTGTCGGCGAAGGTGGTGCCGGTCTGGTCGGTGTAAAGCTCCTGAACCTCGGGCAGGGCCTTCTCGAGCGAGTTGGCGGCAAAGACCTGCAGCTCGACGGTTTCCTTCTTGGAAGAGGCCTTGGCGGAGCCGGCATCGGATCCGGCCGGCTCGGACGTCTTGTTGCCCGAGCAGCCAGCAAGACCAAGGCCGGCAGCGGCGACAGCAGAAAGCGAGACAAAACCGCGGCGAGAAACCAAATCGAACATGTTCAACCCTTTCGAACGCTATGCCCGGGTACCCCACCGCGGGCTTTAATCTGCAATCAGATTATACTTCTGCGCGAATAATGATAGTGAGAAATTATTCTCGTCAGAGAATATAGTTCCGAATTACCGTGCATCTCGGCGTCGCTTCGGCGGAAAACAAAGGCGGAGCAGCCGTTCAGGTCGCCCCGCCGCAGTTAAACCGCTTAGTTGGTATGTCCGCCGCCAGCTGTCATCTGAGCCGCATGCTCCAGCTGGTCTGCTATGGCCTCCCAGCTTTCGCGGGCGGCCTTCGTAGAACCGGGAAAGTTTACGACAAGTGTATGACCTCGTTGCATGCAAATAGCGCGCGAGAGCATGGCGCGGCGCGTCTTGGTCATCGAATACGCGCGGATTGCCTCTGCAATACCCGGCACATCGCGGTCGCAGACGGCACGCGTCGCCTCGGGCGTCACATCTCGCATCGAAAGCCCCGTGCCGCCGCAGGTGAGCACGACATTGGCGTGGCACTCATCGGCAGCTTCCACAATGGCATCACCGATCTCGCTGACGTCGTCGCGCACGACCACATGTGAGGCGACCGTCCAGCCCTGTGCCTCGATAAGTTCCTCGAGTGCAGCTCCGGCCTCATCCTGCAAAAGATCGCGTGTGTCCGAGCACGTCACGATCGAAATCTTCAACTCCATAGCGTTCCTCCTATAGCGCCGTTCCCTCGGGCAGGTCGACGCGAACAACGTCCACGGCATCTCCCGCCTTGAGCTCGCACGGTCCTTCGTCAATACGCAACAGGCAGTTCGCACGCTGCATAGTTCCAAGCAGCGCCGAATTCTGTGTCTTAGCCTCGGTCACCAACAACTCACCGGTCTCGGGGTCGCGCAAAACCGTGGCGCGATCGAAGAAGCGGCGATGCTGTCGCTTTTTCACGCCGTGCGTGAGCGTCGCCTGCTGCACGGGACGCGTACCCTCGGCAAAGCCGCGCATCTTGCGAATCGCCGGGCGGGCGAGCATCTCAAAGCCCACATACGCCGCGGCCGGATTGCCTGAAAGCCCCAGGTAGGGCTTACCCCCGAGCAAGCCAAACGTGATGGCCTTGCCCGGACGCATCGAGATGCGGTCAAACAGCACCTCGCCCTCGCGCCGGACGAGCGCCGTCACATAGTCGTAATCGCCCGCCGAGGCGCCACCGCTCGTAATGACAAAATCGCACTCTCGCGTGGCGCGATGTACCAGCTCGGCAATCGCTTGCTCATCATCGGGCGCGATGCCGTAGAACACGGGCTCGGCGCCGGCATCGAATGCCTCGGCCATCAGCGCCGAGGAGTTGGAATCGCGAATCTGACCACGCGCCGGTACCTTACTCGGTGCGACCAGTTCCGTGCCCAGCGAGATGATGCCCACACGCGGGGCAGCGTGCACCTTCACGCTCGCGTATCCGGCGCTCGCCAGCAGACCCGCGCCCGCCGGAGCCACGACCTCGCCGGCGTGCATCACAACATCGCCGGCATGGGCCTCCTCGGCAGCAGAGCGAACGTTCTCCCCTACCTTGGCCGGCGCCGAAAAGCGAACGTGCGAGCCCTCGTTGCCGTCACCGTCGAGCACATCGACGATCTCGTACTTCACCACGGCATCGGCACCCTCGGGCACCGGCGCGCCTGTCATGATGCGGACCGCCTCGCCCGCAACGATTGCGCCCTCAAACACATGGCCCGCGGCCTCGTGTCCGATAACGTCGAGCGTCACCGGCGCCTCGCCAGATGTCTGCACCAAGTCCGCCGAGCGCACGGCATATCCGTCCATAGCGCTGTTGGCAAACGGCGAGATATCGATATCGGCCACCGCGTCCTCGGCCAAGGGAAAACCAGCCGCCTGCCACACGGGAATCTCGACGAGATCGGTCGGAGCAACGTGCGACAGGACAATCGACTGTGCGTCCTCCAGTGGAATGAGTTTCTCTGCCATATGCACCTCTTAATGCCACGGCGCACAACAGGGGCGCCAATTCTTTATGCTTGTCTCAGTATAATCCCCCAACGCACGACCGCGACTCGGCCTGTACCCGCAAATACACCTGTCGGTTGCAGGCCGCGAAACAGAATGGAAACCAACCCACCGGCTCGTCGCGTTTACCGCGTTTTATAATGCTTGCGTTGCAACCTAAAAGAGGAACGTATGGCTCATAACGACAAACCCGAAAGCGCAAACAAAGCGCAGGATCATTCCCAGCCGCTCGACGACGGCGGCTTTTTCTCCCTTAATGACGTCATCACGGCAGGCAGGCATCAACTTACCCGCTCCGAGCATCTCTTGGCTGCCGACACGCGCCGCAACGCCCGCAACCTACTTGCGAGCGCTAAGTTGCTCGTACTCGTCGTCATCGTCTCGCTCGCCATGGGCGTTGCCGCTTGGGCGTTTTTGGCCTCGCTGAATATCGCGACCGATTATCGCGAGCACCACGTGTGGATTTACGCGTTGCTTCCCGTTGTGGGCGTTGCCACCGCATGGGTGTACAAAAACCACGGCCTTGCCGCCAAACGAGGTAACAACCTGGTCATCGACTCCGCCCTGGGCACACGCCTTATCCATATGCGCATGGCCGTCCTCACCTTCGTCTGCTCCACACTCACGCACCTAACAGGCGGATCGGCCGGCCGCGAGGGCGCCGCGGTGCAGATTGGCGGCACCATCGCCAGCAACATCTCGAGCCTCGCCCACCTCAAAAAGCATGACCACCACGACCTCATGCTCGCCGGCATCTCGTCGGCCTTTGGCGCCGTATTCGGTTCACCCCTCGCCGGAGCCTTCTTTGGCATGGAGATGTGCTTTATCGGCAAGATCGACTACACCGCGGGCATCTACTGCCTGGTCGCCTCGTTTACCGGCTACTTTACATCACTTGCCCTGGGTACCGAGTACGAAGCGAATGTCATCGCCAGCGTTCCCGCTATGACGCCCACAACGGTCGTCATCGTTGTTATCAGCGCCATTATCTTCGGTCTGACGGCACGCCTCTTTGCCTGGTCAGTTCGAACCGTCAAGAGCCTGTACGGTCGCTTTATCACCAATTATCTTATTCGCGCACTCATAGGTGCACTCGTGGTTTTGGCCGCCTATGCCCTCCTCGACGCCTGGGACTACGCCGGCCTTTCCACGTGGCTTTCCGGCGCCGGATTTGCCGGCAACACCACCCTGGCGGACGCAGTCATCAAGTTGGTCGTCACAGCGCTCACCCTGGGCGCCGGCTTCCAAGGCGGCGAGGTCACGCCCCTGTTTGGTATCGGTGCGGCGCTCGGCGGCTGGATCGGTTGCCTCGTCGGAATCGATCCCAGCTTTCTAGCAGCGCTGGGCATGCTCGGCGTGTTCTGCGCCGGCCTTAACGTGCCTATCACCACCTGTATGATGGCCATCGACCTGTTCCACGGCACGGCAGCCGGGTTCTTTGTCATCGTGGCCTTTATCAGCTACCTAACCGCCGGACACCGCGGCGTGTACCCCGCCCAGCGCATCATCTCGCCCAAGCGCCGTTCGCTTATTGTGGATGAGGGCGGTACGGTAGCGGATGCTATCGAGCGCCACAACGACCTGATAGAGTAGACGTAAGTATTCGACGTGCAGCCACAATCGGGGGCAATTCGACCTGAGCGCGACCGCACCGTCACGTCATACGCCGGGAGTCGCCCCATGCACGCAACTGATTTTGGCCTCACGCTCATCATCGCCAACCCAGCCGCCCAGTCGGGTGCGGCGCGCGAAGTTGCCGAGCGCCTGCAACGCTTTTTGGATATGACCGCGCGCGCATCCCAGTTTGACCTGATGCTGACCGAGCGCATGGGACACGCCAAGGAGCTGGCCGCACAGGCTCAGGGCTATCGCACCGTTATCGCCCTTGGCGGCGACGGCGTGATTCACGAGGTCGTCAACGGGCTTATGACGCAAGAGGAGGACACCCGCCCCGCTCTTGCCATCCTACCCGTGGGCTCCGGCAACGATTTTGCCCAAACGCTCGGCATCGACGATTTCTCCGGTAAGGATTTTGGCGCGCTGCTCACCTGCGAGCTGCAGCGTCAGGACATCGGGCGCATTCGCTTATGGAACCTCACAAGCGGCAGCGGCGAGGCTACCGTTGAGTACTACGACCAGACGCTTTCGGTCGGCATCGATGCCGCCATCGGCCTTGGCACCACCGAGCTACGCAAAAAGACGAGCCTCACCGGCGCGCCGCTCTACACTCTTTCGGGACTTGAGCAGTTTGGCCTACGCTATCGCAATTACCCCATGACAGTCAGCTTTGACGGGGCGCCCGCCGAGCGCGTAAGGGCGATCATCATGGCGATTCAGCTGGGTCCTACCTATGGCTCGGGCTATCGCATCTGTCCCAACGCCGACCCGTGCGACGGCATACTCGACGTCTGCTACGCCTGCGGCCCCGTTCCGCGCGCGGTCGCGCTTCCCATGTTCCTTTCGGCCAAAGATGGCCACCATACCAAGCTGCCACCGGTTCGCATGCGCCGCTGTCGCCATGCCGAGCTTACCTTTGAGGAGCCCGACTACCCCATTCAGGCCGACGGCGAGCCCGTTGTCGCCTCGCGCATCGAGGTCGACATCCTCGCCGGCGCCCTCCACGTCTGGCACCCCACCCGCTAACCCCACCTAAGTTGCGGGG
>CABTZM010000085.1 GCA_902489295.1 uncultured Collinsella sp. | reverse complement strand
GGACGTTCTTAAACGACTAGTCGTTAATGAACGTCCCCAACGGCTATGTCCACTCATTCCGTGCGGGTTATATGCAGGTTTGCCTGCGCACGCTATCATGTATGGGTTAGATCGCAACTATGTACCCCACACGCGAAGGGATGCGCATGTATCTGAAGATCGACATGCTCTAGCTGGGCTTACCCCCGCAGTGGCGCCATGCGCCCCATCAATTCTGCCGATTTTCACCTTCACGCATATAAAGGAGTCCCGCCATGCGCGACAAGCTCGAAAAGATCATCAAGGCCTATGAGGAGCTCGAGAAGAAGCTTTCCGACCCGGCCGTTGCCTCCGACATCAAGGAGTTCACGCGTCTCAACAAGGAGTACGCGCACCAGTCCGACCTCATCGCCGCCTCGCGCGAGTACATCGGCGCGCTCGATGACATCGAGGCTGCCAAGGAAATGCTCCACGATACTACCGATGCCGATGAGAAGGAGATGCTCCAGATGGACATCTCCGAGAACGAGGAGAAGCTTCCCCAGCTCGAGGAAGACATCAAGTACATGCTCATCCCGAGCGATCCCAACGACGACAAGAACACCATCGTCGAGATCCGCTCCGCCGCCGGTGGCGACGAGGCGGCCATCTTTGCCGGCGACCTCTACAAGATGTACCAGCGTTTCTGCGAGTCGCGCGGCTGGAAGACCACCGTGCTCGATTCCAGCCCCAGCGAGGCCGGCGGCTTTAAGTCCATCGAGTTCAAGGTCGAGGGCGACCGCGTCTACTCCGTCATGAAGTTCGAGTCCGGCGTGCACCGCGTCCAGCGCGTTCCCAAGACCGAGTCCCAGGGCCGCATTCAGACCTCCACGGCAACCGTTGCCGTGCTTCCCGAGGCCGAGGAGATCGACGTCCAGATCAACCAGTCCGACCTGCGCATCGACACCTACTGCGCTTCGGGCCCTGGTGGTCAGTGCGTTAACACCACCTACTCCGCCGTGCGCATCACCCACCTGCCCACCAACACCGTGGTGCAGTCGCAGGAGCAGCGCTCCCAGATCCAGAACCGCGAGGTCTGCATGCAGATGCTGCGCGCCCGTCTGTACGAGATGGAGCTCGAGAAGCAGCAGGCTGAGCTTGGCGCCGAGCGCCAGAGCCAGATCGGCCACGGCAACCGTTCCGAGAAGATCCGCACCTACAACCAGCCCCAGGACCGCGTGACCGATCACCGCATCGGTTTCAACTCCACCTACAACGGCGTCCTTCTGGGCGACCAGCTCGGCACCGTCATCGAGGCGCTCGCCGCCGCCGAGCGAGCCGAGAAGCTAGCACAGGCCGTGTAGGTTACGCGGTTTTACAAACCGCGTAACGACTCGACGCTGCAAGCGCCCCTAAGCGGCAATCTGACGTTCAATCGTCGGTCGCGTACCAAAGTACGCTTCCCTCCTCTTTCACGTCACCTTGCTCGCTTAGGGGCGTTTTCGCTGACTTATGCTCAACCTGCGGGGTTTCCAATGACTAGGTTGGGTAAATTACTATTTGAGTTTATTTAATCTGCTTTGTTAGAAATTAAGCTATTTACCTGCTTTAAGAAATTATCGGCATTCATCTGTTATTGAAAATAATGCTCGAAAAAACGTCCAAGAAGTCGCGCGGCCTTTTTTGGCGCGTCGCGCGTCAAGCGATGTGGCAAGTATTTGGTTAGATATTGGTCAGTTTTGGGGCAACCTTGCCAAAAACTTGACGGATGCAGATTTAGACGTCGACGAATGAACAATTCAGGTGGGCTCCAAGCAAAAATCTGGGCTGATTCTCGATAATCGCCTTCAATCGTCCCTTGTCAAGCGCTGGCCTCGCGTACAATCTGCTCCGACATTCGCGCGCCGTCCGGCGCTTAAGAGGGGAGGGCCCCATGGCAAACGAGATTTGGACCATCAAGCGTTGTCTCGAGTGGACCAAGGAGTACCTGGCCGAGCGCGGCGAGGAGCACCCCCGTCTTTCTGCCGAGTGGCTGCTGTGCGCCGCCACGGGCCTGGCGCGCATTGACCTATATATGCGTATGGACGAGACGCTTAACGCGGCCCAGCTCGAGACCATGCATGCGGCCGTTGTCCGCCGCGCTAAGGGCGAGCCGCTGCAATACATCACGGGCAGCACGCAGTTTCGCATGATCGACGTCGCGTGCGCCCCCGGCGTGCTCATCCCGCGCCCCGAGACCGAGATGCTCGTCGAAGAAGTCCTGAACTATCTGGATACCGAGGTGCTGAGCCCCGAGGCCGCTGCCCGTCAGCGTGTTGAGCTGCCTTGGAACGATGAGGTCGAGCAGGCCCGCAAAGCTGAGGCGGCGCTGGCCGACGAACGCGCGACCGCCGAGCGCCGTGCTGCCAACCTGACGGCCGCCGATGAGGCTGCGCTGGGTAGCGACGTGCTCGGTAGCCGCGCCTATGCCGAGGAGCTTGCCGATCGCGAGGCCGAGGAAGCCGCCGCGCAAGCAGCAGAAGCCGAAGCCGCAAAAGCCGCCGAGCCCGAGCTCGACGAATACGACATCGCCATCGAGGGCGCCGACCAGGAGACGGTTTCAGCTCAGGATGCCGCTGCGCCTGCCCCAGCCGAGCCCCGCACTGCCCGCGTTCTCGAGGTCGGCTGCGGCACGGGCTGTATCTCGCTCTCGATCGCCTGGGAGCGCCGCGGCCACGTTACCTGCACTGCTACCGATATCGAGCCGCGCGCCATCGACCTTGCTACCAAAAACCGTGATGCGCTTGGCCTCACGTCCGACGAGGTCGCCTTCAGCCTCACAAACCTGGTGAGCTCCATTCCCCGCGAAGAGTGGGGCACCTTTGACGTACTCGTCTCCAACCCGCCCTACATCCCCACCGATGTCATGCGCTCGCTGCCGCATGAGGTCAAGGACTTTGAGCCCGATCTGGCGCTCGAGGGCGGTGCCGACGGTCTCGATATCTTCCGCCGCCTGCTCAACGCGGCGCCCTACATGCTGCGTGCCGGCGGCCTGTTTGCCTGCGAGCTCTACGAGGGCGCGCTCGACGCTGCGGCCGAGCTCTGCCGCCAAGCGGGTCTGTCGGACGTGCGCATCGTCCACGACCTCACCGATCGCCCCCGCATCGTCCGAGCCATCGTCACCGAGCCCAAACAGCGCCAGTAATATTTATTAACTGGTTAGCAAAAATTATAAAGTAGTTTATAATTAGGACGGCTGAAAGAGGTCGGCCCATGCAACCTCCTACCTTTCGGGAAATCATTGCCCTACTCAAGTACGATGGATTCGTGAAGGTCGCGCAAGTCGGTAGTCATGCTAAGTATGTTTCTGGTGACCGCGTTGTCACCGTGAACGGCTCTGGTGGTGATCGACCAAAGAAGGGCACGTGGGCAAGTATTCGTCGCCAAGCTGGATGGTAGTTGGAGGCAAAATGAGGCAGCGATTTACCTATGACTGCGTTCTCATAAAAGAAGACGATGGTTACTGCGCTAGCTTCCCGCAGATTCCCGGCGCCTTTGCCGATGGCGATACGCGCGAAGAAGCGATTGCCCATGCCACCGAGGCGCTGATGGCGTTTTTGGCCGACGACCTCAACAACGGTTTGACTCCGGCAGGGTACGAACGCTCGGCCGAGGTCGTGGCCCTTTCAGTCGAAATCGACCACGAGGACGCTCGGGAAGCGGCGTGCCGAACATTTAAAGACGCAGCGCTGGACCTCAAAGTCTCCGCTCCGCGGATTACCGCGCTGGTCAAAGCCGGAAAGCTCGATGTTGAACTCGTCGACGGCCGTCGGATGATAACGATAGGCAGCATCGAGCGCTACGCCGCCCAAGAACGCCACGCCGGCAGGCCAAAGAAGTTCGTCGCAGTCCAATAACCCCCTCACTTTCACCGACTACTAGAGCCGCTCACCAAACCAACATGCGCTCTGGGCAAATAGGTTGAACGTTTCGTGCGAGAATGCCCCACAGTAAACAAACTTGCACCAGAGCGTAAGGGGCTGGCATACACATGCAGACGGTCTATCGGGTATACGAGGGAACGCGCGAGCCGCATCGGCTTGCCGTCGAGCGCACGGCCGAGGTGCTCGGCCGCGGCGGCCTGGCTTTGATCCCGACCGAGACCGTCTACGGTGTCGCCGTGGCAGTCAACGCCTTCTCGGACGCCGTGCCCCAAGATACAAGCGAATTCCCATCGTGGCCGCGCGATCCGCAGGCTGCCGTCAATGGCGCCGCAGTCCCTGCGCTCGGCACCGGCTATCGCCGTATCTTCACTCTCAAGCAACGTGAACTCACGCAAACCGTCGCTTGGCTGGTCGATGGCGTCGAAGCACTCGACCGCTATGGCGTGGATATCCCGGAAGATGCCCGCATACTCGCGCGACGATGCTGGCCGGGAGCCCTGACTATCGTGGTCAAGGCAGCCCCCTGCGTGCCGACCTTTATGCGCGCTGCCGACGACACGGTGGCACTTCGCGCTTCGGCCTCGCCCGTGGTGCAGGCGCTCATTCGCGCCTGTGGCAGCCCCCTTGCCTGCACCAGCGCCAACACGCATGGCGCGCCCGCGCCGGCAAGTTTTATCACGGTGGAGGGTCGCATCCTGGAGGGGGTCGATGTTGCCGTCGACGCCGGTGAGACCCCGTGTCGCGACGCCTCGACCATCGTGTCGTTTCAGCACGGCGAGCTCCAGATCCTGCGCCAAGGCGCACTTCCCGCATCAGAGATCGAACGGGTCCTGTCCGACCCGATGCAATAGAAAGGTTTAAGCGATGTCGTTGAATCTGGGCAGCCTGGGCATGGAAGATGCCTCGTTTGACTTTGGCGGTTCCTACATCATGGCGCTCGACTGCGGCACCACCTCGGTACTTGCGACCATCGTCGACGAGTACGGATGCATCGTCGCGCAGGCACGTCGCAGCGTCAAAACCAGCTTCCCGCGTCCCGGCTGGGTGGAGCAAGACCCCATGGCGGTCCTTGCTAGCCAGATCGCCGTCATGATGGAAGTCCAGTTTAAGAGCGGTATCCACTCCGACCGCATTGCCGCCATCGGCATCTCCAACCAGCGCGAGACCACGGTGGTCTGGGATCGCGTGAGCGGTCAGCCGATCTATAACGCTATCGTATGGCAGTGCCGCCGTACCGCACCTCTGATCGACGAGCTTGTCGAGCAGGGCGCAGAAGGGCTGGTGCGCTCCCGCACGGGACTCACGCTCGACCCGTATTTCTCGGCCTCCAAGGTGCAGTGGATTCTCGACAACGTCGACGGCGCACGCGAAAGCGCGGCGGCGGGCGACCTCATGTTTGGCACCATCGACACCTGGCTCATCTACAACCTCACCGGCGGCCAGGTCTTTGCCACCGACTACACCAATGCCAGCCGCACGGCACTCTTTAATATCCATACGCTCGATTGGGACGACGACCTGCTGGCACTCTTTGACGTTCCACGTTCCATGATGCCCGAGGTTCGCTGGAGCTCGGGCGACTACGGCCGCGTCGCGAGCGACATCATGACCAACATGCCGCCCATCATGGGCGTGGCGGGTGACCAACAGGCGTCGCTGTTCGGCCACTGCTGTTTCCGTCCCGGCCAGACCAAAAACACCTATGGCACGGGTTGCTTTATGCTCATGAACACCGGCGACGAGATCGTCGAATCCAAGAATGGCCTGGTCTCCACCATCGGTATCGCTGCGGACGGCAAAGTCAGCTATGCGCTCGAGGGCTCTATTTTTGCCGCCGGTTCCACCATGAACTGGCTTCGCAACAACATGGGCATCATCTCGAGCGTGAGCGAGTCGGCACAACTCGCCGCTTCGATTAGCGACAACGAGGGCTGCTACTTCGTTCCCGCCTTTGCGGGTTTGGGTGCTCCCTGGTGGGACCCGCATGCTCGCGGTATCGTGTGCGGTCTGACCGGCGCCTCGAGCCGTGCGACCATCGTACGTGCCGCCTGCGAATCCATGGCATATCAGAGCTACGACGTGCTGCGCGCCATGGAGCAGGACGTGGGGCTTTCGATTGAGCGCCTGTCTGTCGATGGCGGTGCCTCGCGCAACGAGTTCATCATGCAATTCCAGGCCGACCTGCTGGATATCCCCGTGCTGCAATGCGAGACGGTGGAGACCACGGCAATCGGTGCCGCGTACTTGGCGGGTCTTGCCGTCGGCTATTGGGAAGACCTGGAAGAGCTGGAGCAAAATGCCCAGATCGTTAGGACCTTCCTTCCCCACATGTCCGCCGAGCGCCGCGAACAAAACCTTGCGGGCTGGCGTGATGCAGTCAGGCGCTCGCTCAGTACCGCACAGTAGGGCTGCGATGGGCTGCTCGATACAACAAACCGCTAAACTAATGCATGGCGTGCGGCGGCAACATTGCTGCGCGCCTTGTCAGCAAGGCCGTTTTGCGGCCGCAACGAAAGGGGCAATCAACCCATGACCGTCACCTACGATGCGTCCCGCGTGACGCTTGTCGATCACCCGCTCGTCCAGCACAAGCTGTCGATCCTGCGCGACAAAAACACCGGCACCAACCAGTTCCGCCAGCTCGTGCGCGAGCTCGCGCTTTTTGACGGCTACGAGGCCATGCGCGACCTGCCTATGGAAGACGTCGAGGTCGAGACCCCCATCACTACCGCCACGTTCAAACGGCTCGCCGGCAAGAAACTCGCCATCGTGCCCATCCTGCGTGCGGGCCTTGGAATGGTCGACGGCATTCTCGACTTGGTGCCCTCCGCTCGCGTGGGCCACATCGGCATGGAGCGCGACGAGGTCACCCACGAGCCGCACGAGTATTACTGCAAGATGCCCAAGGATATCGACCAGCGCATCTGCCTGGTCGTCGACCCCATGCTCGCTACGGGCGGTTCGGCCGAGATGGCCATCAGCTACCTGCGCGAGCGCGGTGTCAAGGACATCCGCATGCTGTGCATCGTCGCGGCCCCCGAGGGCCTCAAGTCGCTGACCGAGAAGGATCCTGACGTACATATTTATACGTGTGCTATCGACGACCATCTCAACGAGGCTGCCTACATCGTTCCCGGCCTCGGCGACGCCGGCGACCGCATCTACGGCACGCTCTAGTCGCTGGGCTAAGACGGCCGCGGCTGCAAATACGAAGAAACGGTGCGCGCGGTCGAACAAAAGGCGACCGCGCGCACTCCTGTTAACGGACGTTTTGCCCTGCAGGGTTCGAGAAAAACGTATTACCGTACCTGCGGCATAAAGAAGGTCTTAAGAAAACGAACAGGTGCGTATTAACCGATGCTTTTTCGGTTGTACTTTAACGATTGGCTCGTACAATAGTCACCAATGTTTGGCGGGAACTGTTCTGTGAGGCGTTAAAAAGGAAAGTGAGGACGCCAGTGTTTCAGATAGCCGATCTGCTCGCTATCGTTGCAGGCGCCATCGCGGGCGCAATTGCCTTCCTTCCCTTTGTCTTTACGCTCAAGCCGGTTCTTGACGATAAGCAGAATGCGGACATGCTCAAGGGTATGGTGAGTCTGGCGGTCTCGGCAATCGCTCTGCTCGTCTTTACCTTGGTTGTGTTTGTGTTGTTCGGAGAGGCATTTCGCATGTTCCTCCTGGGCGAGGCGATCGGCTTCGTGGCCTTTATGGCCGCCTGCGCGGTTCGCGTCGCCAAGGCGCTGCGAGATCCTCATGAGGTCGAAAGGTAAGTCGTGGAAATTTTTGAAAAGCTGCCTGATGAGATTAATCATCTGGTCAGCGAGTTCAGCTCCACCCCCGTCGTGGGCGATCTGAGCTGCGGCATCACGCAGTACTCGTTTTGGCTGATCGTCTCCACGATCGTGCTCCTGATCGTCCTGGCCGTGTTCAAGAAGAAGCAGACCCTGGTTCCCAAGGGCTTCTTCGTCAACGGTTTCGAGTACATCATCGAGTACGTCGAGAACGATATCGGCAAGGGTGTCGTGGGTGAGAACTGGAAGAAGCACTTCCCGTTCCTGTGCTCGCTTTTCCTGTTCATCCTGATCAATAACATGATCGGCCTGATCCCGGGAATGAAGCCCGGCACCGGCGCAATCGGCTCCACCGCCGCACTCGCCATTTTCGCCTTCGTGTACTTCATCTACTACGGATGCAAGGCTCACGGCGTGATCGGCTACATCAAGAGCCTCGCCCCGCAGGGCGTGAGCTTCCCGATGAACGTGCTCGTGTGGGTCGTCGAGCTTTTCTCGACCTTCCTGCGCCTCATCACGCTCGCCGTCCGTCTGTTCTGCAACATGTTCGCAGGACACGTGGTCATGGGCTCGTTCGCCATCATGGCGAGCATGTTCATGCAGCCGCTGCTTCAGCAGGTTTCCGCGGCCCACGCCGTTGGCGCCCTGCCTTCGCTAGCCTGGCTTGCCATCCTCATCCTGATCTATGCGATCGAGCTTGTGGTCGGCGCCATCCAGGCTTACGTCTTCACGGTCCTTACCGCCGGGTATGTCTCCGAGGCAGGGGAGGACGCGGGGGAGGAGGAGTCTTCCGTTCGCG
>CABTZM010000084.1 GCA_902489295.1 uncultured Collinsella sp. | reverse complement strand
CAGGTGCCGTCAAGGGCTGATGCCGTAACTGTTTTGCAAGTTTTGGCGGCGCCCCTCAGCGTGGCGCCGCGTATCGAAAGGTAGAGACATGGCCGAGATCGTTCTCAAACATGTTCAGAAGGTGTATCCCAACAACGAGTCAAAAAAGAAGGGCTTCTTTGGCAAAAAGAAGAAGACCGAGGAGAAGAAGCACAACCTCAAGGTTACCGAGGACGGCGTGCTCGCGGTGGAGGACTTTAACCTCACCGTGCATGACCAGGAGTTTATCGTTCTCGTTGGCCCGTCTGGCTGCGGTAAGTCCACGACGATGCGCATGGTTGCTGGCCTGGAGGACATCACTTCGGGCGACGTGCTCATCGACGGCAAGCGCGTCAACGACGTGGCACCCAAGGACCGCGACATTGCCATGGTGTTCCAGAGCTATGCTCTGTACCCCAATATGACGGTGTACGAGAACATGGCGTTTACGCTTGAGCTCAAGAAGGTCCCCAAGGACGAGATCGACCGCAAGGTTCGCTCCGCTGCCGAGATCCTGGGCATCACCGAGTACCTCGACCGTAAGCCCAAGGCGCTTTCGGGCGGCCAGCGTCAGCGCGTCGCCATCGGCCGCGCCATCGTGCGTGATCCTAAGGTCTTCCTGATGGACGAGCCGCTGTCCAACCTGGACGCCAAGCTGCGTAACCAGATGCGTGCCGAGCTCATCAAGCTGCGCCACGAGATCAAGGGCACCTTCATCTACGTCACCCACGACCAGACCGAGGCCATGACCCTCGGTGACCGTATCGTGGTCATGAAGGACGGCGTCGTCCAGCAGATCGCCACCCCGCAGGAGGTCTTCAACCATCCCGCGAACATCTTCGTCGCCGGCTTTATCGGCGTGCCGCAGATGAACTTCTTCGATGCCCAGCTGGTGCGCTCGGGCAACGGCTTTACCGTCAAGACCGAGGATATGAACGTGGCGCTCGCCCCCGAGACCTGCGCTCAGCTTGCTCTCAACTGGGACGGCGGCGACGTGAAGGAGATCACGGCCGGCGTGCGTCCCGAGCAGATCCTGCTTGCCGACAAGGACGAGGAGGGCGCGCTCCAGGGTACCGTCGAGGTGACCGAGCTCATGGGTTCGACCGAGCATGTCCACGTGACCGCTCCCGATGGCCAGTTCGTCCTGATCATTCCCGTTGTCGACCTTGAGGCCAAGGGCGCGCTCAAGGCAGGCGACCCCATCTGGTTCAAGTTCGAGAAGAACGCGACCCACCTCTTCGATAAGGTCTCTGGCAAGAACCTTATCTAGGCCCGATCCAATCAGGCCCTCCTTTTGGGCGACTGCGGCTTTGCCATCCTTTTGCCGTGGTCACATATAAGGCTCCCCTCCCGTCCACTGGGCGAGAGGGGAGCCTTTCTTTGTGCCGGGGCTGCCCATCTGTCAGTTTGTCTTGATCTGTAACAGGTAGGGCCGATTTCGGACGTTAGATGTTACAGATCGAGACGGTTCCGCTGAGCTAACCATTTCATCTAAATCTGTAACACCAAAGGCGAATTACACCTGCTAGATGTTACAGATTGAGATAAACCCAAGGGGAGGGGCCGGTATGTCTCAATCTGTAACGGCTGGGACCGTTTTGGTTGAGTAATTGCTACGGATCGAGATTGTTTGGCCGAGTCGGATCACAGGGTAACGTGCGGGCACAAAAAACGGAGCCGTATTGCCACGACTCCGTTTCTCAAGAGGATGGGTAAGGGGAATGAGCTAGCTCAGGTGCCAGATCTCGTCGTTGTACTGGGAGATCGTACGGTCGGACGAGAAGGTGCCGGCGTTGGCGATATTGATGAGCGCCTTGCGCATCCAGGCGTCCTGGTCCTCGTAGTCGGCCAGCACGCGCTCCTTGGTCTGGATGTACTCCTCAATGTCGAGCAGGGCCATAAACCAGTCCTTGCCCTTAATGTCGTCGTGCAGGCGCTGCAGGCGCTCGGCGTTGCCGGTTGCCATAAAGGCCGGGTTGGTGATGAAGTCCACCAGCAGTTTAATTCCGGGCTTGCGGTAGAGCGCACTGGCGTTGTAGGTGCCGTCGGCGTAGAGCTGCTCGACCTGTTTGGACGAGGCACCAAAGGTATAGATGTTCTCGTCGCCCACGAGCTCGGCAATCTCCACGTTGGCACCGTCGAGCGTGCACAGGGTTAGGACGCCGTTGAGCATGAACTTCATGTTGGAGGTGCCGCTCGCCTCCTTGGAGGCCAGGCTGATCTGCTCGGAGATGTCAGCGGCGGGGATCACGCGCTCGGCGGCGGTGACGTTGTAGTTCTCGATCATGACAACCTGCAGGTAGGGAGCCACGTCGGGGTCGTTTGCAATCCACTGCGACAGCGTCAGGATCAGATGGATGATGTCCTGCGCGATAGTGTAGGCAGGCGCCGCCTTGCCGCCAAAGATGATGGTGACGGGGTGCTTAGGCCTGTTGCCGTTCTTGATATCGATGTACTTCCAGATGATGTAGAGCGCGAGCATCTGCTGACGCTTGTACTCGTGGATGCGCTTGACCTGGACGTCGATGATGGCGTTGGAGGGAATGGTCACGCCCTGCTCGAGCGCCATGAACTGGCGCATGATGGCCTTGGCCTCGACCTTGGTGGCGGCCAGGCGCTCAAGAACGTCCTTGTCGTCGGCGAACTTGGCGAGTTTGCTCAGATCGCCGGTGCTGCGCCAGTCGGTGCCGATTACATCGTCGAGCAGACTGGCGAGCGCGGGGTTGGCTCCATGGATCCAGCGGCGGAAGGTGATGCCGTTGGTCTTGTTGGAGAACTTCTCGGGATAGATCTCGTAGAACGGATGAAGCTCGGTGTCCTCCAGGATCTTGGTGTGGAGGGCGGCTACGCCATTGATGGAGAAGCCAAAGTGGATGTCCATGTGGGCCATGTGGACGGTGTCGTATTCGTCGATGACGGCGACGCGCGGGTCATCGTGCTCGGCCTTCGCGATCTCATCGAGCTTGACGATAATGTCGGCGATGGCAGGGGAGACCTTCTGCAGGCTGACGAGCGGCCACTTCTCGAGCGCCTCGGCAAGAATCGTGTGGTTAGTGTAGGCGACCATGGAGCGTACGATGGTCACGGCCTCGTCAAACTCGATGCCATGCTCGGTGGTGAGCAAGCGAATGAGCTCGGGGATGACCATGGTGGGGTGCGTGTCGTTAATTTGGACCACGGCGTAGTCGGCCAGATCGTGCAGGTTGCTGCCGCGCTCGATGGCCTCGTCGATCAGGAGCTGGGCGGCATTGCTCACCATGAAGTATTCCTGGTAGATGCGAAGCAGGCGGCCCTGCTCGTCGGAATCGTCGGGGTAGAGGAACAAGGTGAGGTTTTTGGCGATCTCGGTCTTGTCGAAGTCGATGGAGCTGCCGGGGACCAGGCCGTCGTCGACGCTCGCCAGGTCGAACAGGCGCAGACGGTTCTTGGTGGGCTGGCCGTAACCGGGCACGTCGATGTTGACGAGCTTGGAGGTAACGGCAAAATCGCCGAACTCGACGGTGTAGGAGCGGTCGTCGTCGACTAGGATGTCCTGCTCACCGAGCCACTCGTCGGGGACGGCCTTCTGCTGGTTGTCGACAAAGCGCTGACGGAACAGGCCGTAGTGATAGTTGAGGCCCACGCCATCGCCGGTCAAGCCCAGCGTGGCGATGGAATCCAGGAAGCATGCGGCCAGGCGGCCCAGGCCGCCGTTGCCGAGCGACGGCTCGACCTCGAACTCCTCGATCTTGTTGAGGTCGTGGCCTGCGGCGGTGAGCTGGTCCTTAACCTCGTCGTAGATGCCGAGGTCGATCATGTTGTTGATGAGCAGCTTGCCGATCAAAAATTCGGCGGAAATGTAATAGAGCTTTTTCTTGCCGTTGTTGAGCGGGCAGGCGGCGGAGCGCTCCTGCACGAGTTTGACCAGCAGCTTGTAAATGCGACGGTCGTCGAGCTGCTCGAGCGAGGTGCCAAAAGACTGCTCGGCGAGTTCCATGAGGTTAATTTGGGGCATGTTTCCTCCTGTAATGGGTTGATTACATGTCTGCAATTCATAAGAATCCCGCGCGAGGGGATTGGGGTGGCCTCGCGCGGGTAAGCAAGCGCGTCCGCACGGTGGGGAGGGGTCGGGCGCGGTAGCTCCTATTGAGGAAGCTCGATTTCGGCTTCCGACGGGATGCGGAAGTAGGTCTCGGTCCAGTCGGTGAGTTTGTGCTCGAGCTCGCGGGTGATGGCGCCGTCGAGCATGCGCCAGGTCCAGTTGCCGCCCAGCGTGGCAGGGGTGTTGATGCGCGCCTCGTTGCCCAAGTTGAGCAGGTCCTGCATGGTGTAGATGCACGTGTCGCTCACGCTGGCTGCGATGGTTCGGTTGAGCGCGTCGGCGATGGGTTCGCCGGCCTGCTGATGGGTGTACAGGGCTGTCTGCTCGCGCTGACGCGGGGTAGCCGTTCCTTCAAACCAGCCGCGTGCCGTCTCGTTGTCGTGAGTGCCCACGTAGGCGACGGTGTTGGCAATGTAGTTGTGCGGCAGGTAGTACGAGTTGGTGCCCTCAAAGGCAAACTGCAGGATCTTCATGCCGGGGAAGCCCGAGTTGTCGCGCATATCGATGACGCCGGGGGTGAGGAAGCCCAGGTCCTCGGCGATGATGGGCAGCGTGCCGAGCTTTTCCTCGAGTGTCTTGAAGAGCTTGAGGCCGGGACCCTGCGTCCACGAACCGTAGGACGAATCAGGCGAGGAGAACGGCACCTCCCAATAGGCCTCGAAGCCGCGGAAGTGATCCAGGCGGATGACGTCGTACATGTCGAGGGCGGCGCGAATGCGGCCCTCCCACCAGGAGAAGCCGTCGGCCTCCATGGCGTCCCAGTCGTAGATGGGGTTGCCCCAGTACTGGCCGGTGGCCGAGAACTGGTCGGGCGGCGTGCCGGCGACGCTCACGGGATTGCCGGCGGCGTCGATCTTAAAGAGCTCAGGTGTCGCCCACATCTCGACGGAGTCACGCGAGACATAGATGGGCAGGTCGCCGATGATGAGAATGTCGCGCTCGTTGGCATAGGCCTTGAGGCGGCTCCACTGGCGATCGAAGAAGTACTGCGTCATCTGGTGGTAGAGCATACGCGCCGGATGGTCGGCGCAGACCTTGGCGGAAGCCTCGCCGCGGGTGCGGAGCTCCGCGGGCCACTCCCAAAACGCCTTGAGACCGCACTCCTCTTTGACGGTCATGAACTCACAGTAGGGGATGAGCCAGTCCTCGTTGGCCTGGATAAATTCATCGAAATCGGCCGGCTTGTCGGCAGCAAAGCGCTCGGCGGCGCGGTCGAGAATCTGACGGCGGCCGCCAAAGATAGCACCGTAGTCGACATTGCTGGGGTCGGATCCCAGATACACGCCATCGATATCGCGCTGCTCCAGATACCCTGCCTCGATAAGCTCGGCAAAGTCGATAAAGTTGGGGTTGCCTGCGCGGGCCGAGAACGACTGATAAGGCGAATCGCCATAGCTGGTCGTCGTAAGGGGCAGAATCTGCCAGTAATGTTGTTTGCACGAGGCGAGAAAATCGACGAAGTCGTAGGCATTCCAGCCAAAGCCGCCGATTCCGTATGGTCCGGGCAGAGATGAGACGGGCATGAGGACGCCGCTTGCACGCTCCATGAATGCGCTCACCAACCTTCTTGTTGTGGGGTCGGCCTGCCGATGGGTGTGCAGTCCGCCTCCGATGTTCTGATTCGATACGCCTATTGTAAAACATGTTGTTTAAACATGTACAGGCAAGATAAAAAAGTTGGTCGATTTTCGGCGAATGGTTACATGCCATGAAAAAAAGCCCCGACCTCACAACGTGAGATCGGGGCAAGAGCGGTATGTAGGTTTTTGCTACTCGGCGTCGGCGAAGCCGTTGGGGTTGTGGCTCTGCCAGTTCCAGCTATCGCGGCACATGTCCGCGATGTCGTACTGGGCCTTCCAGCCCATCATGCGCTCGGCCTTGGAGGCATCGCACCAGTTGGCAGCGATGTCGCCGGCGCGGCGCTCGCGGATCACATAGGGCAGCTCCTTGCCACAAGCCTTGGAGAAGGCGGCAACGACCTCGAGTACCGAGGTGCCGGTGCCGGTGCCCAGGTTAAAGATCTCGACGCCGGTTTTGCCGTTCATCCAGTTAAGGGCGGCAACGTGACCAGAGGCCAGATCGCACACGTGGATGTAGTCGCGCACGCCGGTGCCGTCGGGGGTGGGGTAGTCGTTGCCAAAGACCTGAACGGCCTCGAGCTTGCCCACGGCGACCTGGGCGACATAAGGCACCAGGTTGTTGGGGATGCCCTTGGGGTCCTCGCCGATCAGGCCCGACGGATGAGCGCCAATGGGGTTGAAGTAACGGAGCAGCACGACGTCCCACTCGGGGTCGGCGGTGTGGACGTCCATAAGGATCTGCTCGATCATCCACTTGGTCCAACCATAGGGGTTGGTCGCGGGCTTCTTAGGATCCTCCTCGGTGACGGGCGGGTTGTCCGGGTCGCCGTAGACGGTCGAGGAGCTCGAGAAGATGATGGACTTGCAGCCATGGTTGCGCATGACGTCGATGAGCACCAGGGTGTTCTCGATGTTGTTGTGATAGTACTCGACGGGCTTGCTCACCGACTCGCCAACGGCCTTAAAGCCGGCAAAGTGGATGACGCGGTCGATCTGATGGGTATCGAAGATCTTGTTCATCGCATCGCGGTCGAGCACGTTGGCCTCGTAGAAGGTGAGGTTCTTGGCGGCCTCGTCGCCCACGATGGTCTTGACGCGGTCGACGGCGACGGCGCTGGAGTTGGAGAGATCATCGACGATGACGACCTGGTAGCCACCCTCGAGCAGCTGAACGACGGTGTGCGAGCCGATAAAGCCGGCGCCACCGGTAACGAGGACACAGGTGTCTTTGGGGTCGAGTGCTTTGGACATGTAGTCTCCTATCGAATCAGGAACACTTCTTCAGGGGAGTATAGCGCAGGCAGGGACGCCCAAATCGTGCGCTGTAGGAAAAGCGGAGGATTGTGCCAACGTACTCATAGAAGAGCTTGCGTACGCATAACCTGATCTTCGACATTTGCTTACGAGCCGCTGACCTTGTAGTTTCCTGCCGTTCGTGGAAATCGTTGGGACGCGCCATATGTACGCTAATATGTATGAGTTGAGCGACATATAAATAAACATGTAACGGAGTACATATGTCACCAAACAGCGATTCCATCCTTTCCCAGGAGCTCTCGCGCCGCACTGCCCTCAAGGCCCTGTTCGGCGCCGCTTCTGCGGCAGTTCTTTTTGGCCTGCCCGCTCGCGCCCATGCGGCGGAGGCTTCCAAAGAAACAACCGATAAACTGAATGCCGCCCAGGCCCAGCTCGACGAGGTTCAGGCCCAGCTCGACAGCATCGCAAATGAGTATGCGGCGCTGGCCAACAAGAATGCCCAGACCCTCAACGACATCGAGAATGTCCAGGGCAAGATTGACGACACGCAGGCCCAGATCGATGAAAAGAAGGCCGAGCTCAAGAAGAAACGCAACGACCTTTCCGATCGCGTGGCCGCCAGCTACAAGTCCGGCGGCACGAACATCCTGTCGCTGCTGCTGGCCTCTGGCTCGTTTGAGGAACTCGTCGCCAACGCGCATTACGTTGAGAAGATCAACAAGAGCGACCGCGACGCCATCGAGGACATTCAGACCATCCAGGAAGAGCTCGATGCGCAAAAGACCGAGCTCGAGTCGCAGAAGGCCGACTTAGAGAAGCTCAAGGACCAGCAGACTGCCCAGATGCAGGACATGCAGGCCAAGCAGCAGGAAGTCCAGACGGTTCTGAACGGCCTCTCTGACGATGTCAAGGAGCTCATGGCTCAGCGTGATTCCGAGATTCTCGCTGCCGCCCAGGCCGAGGAGGCCGCTAGGAAGGCCGCCGCTGCCGCGGCCGCCGCGAACAAGAACAATTCCTACTCGGGTGGTTCGAGCTCGGGTGGCGGATCGTATGCGCCCGGAACTCCGCAGCAGAATGCCGGCTCGGGCAAGCAACAGGCCGTCGTCAACGCGTGCTACTCCACGCCTTCGCCGGGCCAGAACTGGTGCGCGGCGTGGGTTACCAATGTCTTCCGTAACGCCGGCGTTGGCTACTTTGGCGGCAACGCCTGCGACATGTTCAACGCCTGGTGCTATAGCTCCGACCGCTCGGCGCTGCAGGTGGGCATGATCGTGGCCGATTCCTCGCACAGCGGCACGGGTGCTCCGGGCCTTATCTACGGTCATGTGGGTATCTACGTTGGCGGCGGCATCGTTATGAGCAACGAGGGTGCCATTACGTCTAAGTCGCTTGATTCGTTTATTAGCTTCTATGGCACTGGCTCTGGCGTGCGTTGGGGCTGGCTCGGCGGCGTGGCGCTGTCGTAAAGCCGACGGGGCCGCGTGCCCGCCCGCAATATATTTGATTGCCTGCTCGGGCAGTCCTGCGCAAGACGAAGGCCACATTAAGTGGCCTTCTTTGCGTGCGGAACTCGCGAT
>CABTZM010000083.1 GCA_902489295.1 uncultured Collinsella sp. | reverse complement strand
TCACGGCTCCGGGAGAGACGACGCACAACTAAATAATCGACCGCAAAGCAGGTTCCCCAAAATTCCGGGTTTAGGCGCGGCTGGGTTTTCGCCACCCACCGTGCAGCAATACCGTAGCTATTCATTTTTGGTTCGAGAGGGGAACCGTTATGGCTGAAGCACTCGATTTTCATCCGATGTGGGAGAGCCTCGGCATGAATCTTGCCGACCACGATATGCTGCTGGGCGCCGTGGGCCAGATGTACGGGGACATGTTCCTGTCGCAGAACAACCGTCCCAAGTCAACGTCCTACCTGGACTTCGTGGCCACCAACATCCACAGCGGCCGTATTAAGGAGATGCTCGACAAGAAGGAGGCCGGCGAGGCCACCAAGATCGTGGGGTCGTTCTGCGTGTACGTGCCCGAGGAGATCGTGCTTGCCTGTGACGGCATTCCCGTTGGTCTGTGCTCGGGTGCCGACTGGGCAACCGACAAGGTCGAGGAGCACTTGCCGCGCAACACTTGTCCGCTCATCAAGAGCTTTGCCGGCTTTAAGCTGGGCGAGGTCTGCCCCTACATTGAGTCGAGTGACTTGGTGGTAGGCGAGAACACCTGCGACGGTAAGAAGAAGGCCTACGAGTTCTTTGCGACGCAAAAGAACGTGTACGTCATGGATATCCCCAACGTGCACGACGAGTCGACGCTCGTGACCTGGAAGGCCGAGGTCAAGAAACTCGCCGCCAAGATCGAGGAAGAGTGCGGCGTCACGATTACGCCTGAGCGTCTGAAAGCCGCCATCCACGCCGTCAATGAGAAGCGCCGTGCCCTGCAGCGTCTGGCTGCGACCCGCGCTGCCGACCCGGCGCCTATCAGCGGTCTCGATAGCCTGCTGACCGTGCAGGCAGCCTTTATGGACGACACGCCGCGTCTGACCGGAGCCATTAACGATATGGCGGCTGAGTGCGAGCAGCGTGTCGAGGCCGGCGAGGGCGTGGCGCCCAAGGGGACCAAGCGCATCCTGTACACCGGTACGCCCATGGCCGTGCCCAACTGGAAGCTGTTCAACCTCATCGAGAAGGCCGGCGGCGTCGTGGTGGGAGAGGAGTCCTGCACGGGCTCGCGCTACTACAAGGACCTGGTCGACGAGTCCGGCGAGACGGGCGACGAGATGCTCGACGCCATCGCCGAGCGCTACTTTAAGATCAACTGCGCCGTCTTTACGCCCAACGACCAGCGTATGAAGGACATTGTCCAGATGGCCAAGGACCTGCATGCCGACGGCATCGTCGACGTGGCCCTGCAGTTCTGCACGCTCTACGAGATGGAGTCGTTTGCCGTGGAGAAGGCCGCCGAGGAGGCCGGCATTCCGTTTATGCACATCACGACCGACTACGCCGGCGAGGATGCAGGCCAACTGCAAACCAGGATTGAGGCTTTCTTGGAAACCATTTAGGACTATCCGTCCCGGCGGCTTCTCCAGGCACCCGATCTTGCCGTTCAAACCGTCGCTTGCGTACCAAAGTACGCGGCGCTTCTCTTTCACGGCAACCTCGGGCACCTGGGAAAGCCGTTTCCTTGGTTGGTTAAAAGGTTTAGGAGTTATATGTCGGAAAATATTGAGCAGCCGTTGCCACGCACGTTTGAGGAGTTCAACGAGCAACGCAAGGCGGCGTTTATTCGCGTCAAGGATTATAAGCAGGCGGGCAATCGCCTGGTCGGTTTTCTGTGCAGCTACACGCCGCTCGAGATTATCGATGCCGCGGGGGCTGCGAGCGTGGCGCTGTGCGGCACGTCCGACGAGGTGATTCCCGAGGCCGAGAAGGTGCTGCCGGCAAACCTGTGCCCGCTCATCAAGTCTACGTATGGTTTTGCCTATTCGCAAAAGTGCCCGTTTACGTACTTTAGCGACATGATCATCGGCGAGACCACCTGCGACGGCAAGAAGAAGATGTACGAGTTACTCAACGAGCTCAAGCGTACGCACATTCTGCACCTGCCGCAGGGTCGCGATCGCGCCTACGAGCGTGAAGGCTGGTACGAGGAGTGCCGCCTGCTCAAGGAGGAGCTCGAGAACTTCTACGGTATTACGATCACCGATGACGACCTTCGTGCTGCCGTCCGTCGCCGCAACCGCTTGCGTGCGGCCCAGCTCGAGATGTTTGCGCTGCAGGCCAACCAGCCGGCGGCCATGAGCGGCGTCGATCTGATGAGCACCATGTTTGCCAGTACGTTCAGCTTTGATATCGAGGCCTATACGCAGCAGCTGGAGCAAAAGGTTGCCAAGCTGCGCGAGGCCTACGACGCGGGCGAGCGCCCGGTCGCGGCAGACGCCAAGCGCATTCTGATCACCGGCTGCCCGGTGGGCGGCGTGATCAACAAGATCGGTCGCACCATCGAGTCCAACGGCGGCGTGGTCGTGTGCATGGACGACTGCTCGGGCGAGCGCGCGGCGGCCATGATGATCGATCCGGAGGCTCCCGACATCCTGCGCTCCATCGCCGACCGCTACCTGGACATCAACTGCTCGGTCATGACGCCCAACGACGGTCGTATGGAAAACACGCTGGCCATGTGCGAGAAGTATCATGTCGATGGCGTGGTAGAGAGCGTGCTACAGGCTTGCCACACCTTCAACGTTGAGAGCGCGCGCATGCAGGAGGCCGTCGAGGGGGCGGGGATTCCGTATATGAAGATCGAGACCGACTACAGCAACGGTGACATGGGCCAGATCGAGACCCGCATCGCCGCCTTCATCGAAACCCTCTAGCTTCCTCAGGCGCCGGATCTTGCTCCTCAAACCGTCGCTTGCGTACCCAAAGTACGCTGCGCTCCTCTTTCGGGGCAATCTCCGGCACCTGAGAAACCTAGAGCTAAGGCGCCTGAACGCGCCGCTACCTTTGACGTTTAGATTGGGAGAGAGCCATGATAGGGATCGGGATCGATATCGGGTCTACGGCGGCTAAGGCTGCTGTGGTCGACGGGGAGGGTTCGGTGGCGTGGACGTGCGTGCAGCCAACCGGGTTCTCCTCGGTCGATGCGGCCGAGCGGCTGCGCGAGGCACTGGCAGCGGCCGGCTATGACGTGGCTGCCGACGACGTGCGCGTGGTCGCGACCGGCTACGGCCGTGTCGCGGTGCCCTATGCGCACAAGGTCGTGACCGAGATTACCTGCCACGGCACCGGTGCCGTGCGCCTGTTTGGCGATCACGGCACGGTGATTGACGTGGGCGGCCAGGACACCAAGGTCATCCAGCTTAAAGGCGGCCGCGTGGCCAAATTTGCCATGAACGACAAGTGCGCTGCCGGCACGGGGCGCTTTTTGGAGATCATGGCCGACCGCCTAGGCATTTCCCAGCAGCAGATGGCCGTCCTGGCGCGTTCCGGTGAGCCCACCAAGATCAGCAGCATGTGCACGGTGTTTACCGAAAGTGAGGTTATCAGCCTGATCGGTCGCGGTGAGCCGCGCGAGAACATTGCGCGTGGCGTGATCGACAGCGTGGTCTCGCGCGTGGCCACTATGGCCGGGCAGGCGACGGGTGCTCCGTACTACCTGACGGGAGGCTTGTGCGAGAACGCTTACGTTGTGGAGCGGCTGGCGGCGCTGCTGGGGTCGCCGGTCACCACCTCGCCCCAGGCCCGCTTCGCCGGTGCCATCGGCGCGGCGATTCGCGCACAGGCGCTCAATTAATGCATCCGCCGTAGGCTCGCATTCATGCGTATACTGGGAGAAAATGATTGACCGATGAGAGGAGGTATCGATGGCTGACGATCAGATTAAGCTTACGTCTATGACTGCCGCGAGCGGTTGAGCCGCTAAGTTGGCTCCCGGAGCCCTCGCCCAGGTTCTGGGCGACTTGCCAAATGTGCATAACGACAACTTGCTCGTGGGGTTCGATACCTCTGACGATGCGAGCGTCTTCCGCGTAGGGGAGAACCTGGGGCTTGTGCAGTCCATCGACTTCTTCCCGCCGATGGTCGACGACCCGTTTCTGTTTGGCCAGATTGCCGCGGCCAACTCGCTGTCGGACATCTACGCCATGGGCGGGCGGCCGAGCCATGCCATGAACCTACTCTGCATACCCAGTTGTCTGGGCATCGAGGTTGCCGGTCAGATTCTGGCGGGCGGTGCCGACAAGTGCGTCGAGGCGGGTTGCTCCATCGCGGGCGGCCATACCATCAACGACGACGAGCCCAAGTATGGCCTGTCTGTGAGCGGCTTTGTCGCGCTCGACCGCATGCTCGCCAACAGCGGCGCACGCGTGGGCGATGTTCTGCTGCTGACCAAGGCGATCGGCTCGGGCATTATCACCACGGCCATTAAGGGCGAGCTCATCGAGCAGGACGAGGCCGCGGCCATGTTTGACTCGATGCGCATCCTCAACGAGGCGCCGATTCGTCTGGCCGAGGGGCTCGAACTTCACGGCTGCACCGACATTACGGGCTTTGGCCTGATCGGGCACGCGTGTGAGATGGCCGAGGGCTCGGGCGTGCAGGTTGAGCTTGCGTCGGGGGCGGTACCGCTCTTTGACCAGGTGCTCGATATGGCGCGTCTGGGCATTATCCCCGCGGGCTCCTACCGCAACCAGGACTTCTTTGGCCCGCGTGTGGCTGCCGACGAGGACCTGGAGTCGGGTATGCTCGACGCGCTGTACGATCCGCAGACGTCTGGTGGTTTGCTTATCGCGGCGCCCGCGGCGGATGTGGATGAGCTTGCGCGTCGCCTGAATGCCGAGGGGCGCGTTGCCGCCACAATCGGCCGCGTGTGCGAGCCGGTGCCGGGCGGTCCTGCCGTTCGCGTTGTTCGCTAGCCCGCACGTTTATGTAACTGTTTACCGTTCTCTAGAACGGTTCTTTCGAAAGGATTTTGCTATGTCTACCAAAATTGAAGTCAATGCCATGGGCGATGCCTGCCCGCTGCCCGTCGTCAAGACGCTCAAAGCCCTGAAGCAGCTTGAAGGCGAGGGTGCCGTGGTGACCTCGGTCGATAACGAGACCGCGGTCAAGAACATCTCCAAGATGGCGCAGGAGAAGGGCTGCGCGGCCTCGGTCGAGAAGATCTCGGACGCCGAGTGGCACGTGACCGTCACGACCGCCGGTGCCGTGGCCGTTGCGGACCCCGAGCAGGACGGTGCCGCTTTCTGCGACGCCAACGCCGGCAAGGGCAAACTCGTCATTTCCGTCTACACCGATTGCATGGGCCGTGGCGACGACGAGCTGGGCCACAAGCTCATGAAGGCGTTTATCTTTGCCGTGACGCAGCAGGAGGAACTGCCCGCGACCATGCTGTTCTACAACGGCGGCGCCAAGCTCACCGTCGAGGGCTCGCCGGTGCTCGACGACCTGAAGGGCCTGGCGGAGCAGGGTGTCGAGATTCTCACCTGCGGCACCTGCCTGGACCACTATGGCATTAAAGACCAGCTCGCGGTGGGCGAGGTCACCAACATGTACGTGATCGTGGAGAAGATGGAGCAGGCCGTGCGCGTCGTGCGCCCGTAGCGTATTGGTTGGAGTTGCCATGAGGGAGAAGCGCCCGGCGCTTGTCATCACGTTTCCCACCACGGCGGCCGCCATGGGCTGCGAGTCCTTGTGCATCGAGCGCGGCCTTCCTGGGCGAACGATTCCCGTGCCCGGGGAGGTCGCTGCCGGTTGCGGTCTGGCGTGGAAGGCGTTGCCTGCCGATGAGGAGCTGCTGCGCGGCGAACTCGCCGCGGCGGGCGTTCCCACCGAGGGCTTTACGGTGATCGACATGTGGGAGGTCGTGCGATGATCTACCTGGATAACGCGGCGACGACCATGCACAAGCCGCAGGCGGTCATCGATGCCGTGACGCAAGCGATGTGCTCGCTCGGCAATGCCGGGCGCGGCGCCACGTCGGGTGCCCTCGACGCCGCTCGTACCATTCACGGTTGCCGTGCCAAGCTCGCGCGCTTGCTGGGCTGCCCGCGGGCCGACCATGTTTGTTTTACGCCCAACTCCACTGCGGCGCTCAACACCGTCATCAATGGCGTGGTGCGCCCCGGCGACCGTGTGGTCACAACGGTGCTCGAGCACAACTCCGCGCTACGTCCGCTCAATCGCTTGGCAACGGAGCAAGGTGTGACGGTTGAGCATGCGGGTTGCGATGCGAGCGGCGTGCTCGACTACGACGAGCTCGAGCGGTTGGTCATGCCGGGCACGCGTGCTGTGGTGGTGACGCACGCCTCCAATGTGACCGGCAACGCGGTCGACGTTTCGCGTGTGGCTGCCATCGCGCACGCGGCCGGCGCGCTGGCGATCGTCGACGCCTCGCAGTCTGCCGGTACGGCGAAGATTGACATGGATGCCATGGGGCTCGATGTTGTGTGCTTTACCGGCCACAAGGGGCTCATGGGACCTCAAGGCACCGGCGGCCTGGCCGTGGCGGAGGGCATTGACGTGGCTCCGTGGGCCATGGGCGGCACGGGCGTGCACAGCTTCGACCCACTGCAGCCGCTCGAGTGGCCCACGCGCCTTGAGGCGGGCACGCTCAACGGTCACGGCATCGCGGGACTTTCTGCCGGCCTCGACTTTATCGAGGCCCAGGGTGGGGTCGAGGCGATTGCTGCCCACGAGCGTGCGCTCGCTGATCGCTTCCTTGCCGGTGTGCGCAAGATTCCGGGGATTAAGCTCTACGGTGCCTTTGACCAGCAGGCGCGCTCTGCGATTGTGTCGCTCAACGTAGCCGATATCGACTCTGCCGAGATTTCGGACGCGCTCATGCAAGGGTGGGGGATTGCGACGCGCCCCGGTGCCCATTGCGCTCCGCTCATGCACCGCGCGCTGGGGACCGAGCGCCAGGGCGTCGTCCGCTTCTCGTTTGGGTATTTCAACACGGACGAGGAAGTCGACACCGCGATTGACGCTTTGCGCGATTTAGCCTGCTAGAGCGTATATACTTGCGGGACGGGCCTTTTGCCCGTCCCGTTTTTGTTTCGACCCGAAAGGTGTGCATATGGCCTCATCCGCTCCGCGCGGTTTGCGCTCCGACCATGTCGTTACCGTCGGCATTGCGCTGTTCTCGATGCTCTTTGGCGCCGGCAACCTCATTATTCCGCCGCTGCTGGCGCTGCAGGCTGGTTCTGCCACGCCGGTCGCCATGCTCGGCTTTCTCATCGCCGCCATCGGCCTGCCCGTCATGGGCTTTATTGCCGTGGCGCTTGCCGGAACGGCGCGCGAGCTTGCCGGCCGCGTGCACCCCAAGTTTGGCGAGTTCTTTGTTGCGGCAGTATATCTGGCAATCGGTCCGTGCCTTGCCATTCCGCGTACGAGTTCCACGGCGTTTGAGATGCTGGTGCCGCTACTGCCCGAGGGCGTTTCACTCGGCACGGCTCGCCTGGTGTTTGCCGTTGGCTTCTTTGTCGTCGCGTTTGCGCTCACGCTGCGTCCGGGCGTTATCACGCGCGTACTCGGGCGCATTACGGGTCCCGCGCTCATTGCGCTCATCGTGCTGGTCGTGGGTGCCGCCGTGATCTCGCCGCTGGGACCGGCTGCCGCCCCGCAAGCTCCCTATGATGCCGGTGCTGCCGTGCAGGGCTTCTTGACCGGCTACCAGACCATGGACCTGCTTGCGTCGCTCGCCTTCGGCATCATCATCGCCGAGACCATCCACGAGTTGGGTGTTACCAATGACAAACGCGTGGCCTTCGAGATTTCGCGTTCCGGTGTGATCGCCGGCGTGCTCATGGCCATCATCTACTGCGGCCTAGCGCTTGCCGGTATGCAGCTCGGCACCGTGATGCCCGACGCCACCAACGGCGCTGCAATTCTTGCTCGTTCGGCCTCCATGCACTTTGGCCTTGCCGGCACGGTTGTGGTATTTGCGATTTTCTTCCTCGCCTGCATGAACGTGTGCATCGGCCTAATCAGCTGCTGCTCGCGTTACTTCTGCGAGACGTATGTGATCGAGGGGGGAGCGGAGGCCTCCGAGGAGGCCATGCGCCGCCCCTTCGCGATTCTCGCCTTTGTGTTCGCGGCGTTTTCGTGCGTGCTCTCCAACGTAGGCCTCGACGTGATTCTTATGTTCTCGGTGCCTATGCTCAACGCCTTGTATCCCGTTGCCATCGTGCTGGTACTGATGGGCCTGGTGCACGGTTTTTGCGACGCTCATCCGCAGGTGTGGGTCTGGGTCGGCGGCGTTGTCGCGGTACAGAGCGTAATCACTTCGGTCCGCGACGCGTTCTTTGCGGGCGCGTGGCTGCCGTTCGATGCGTTGCCGCTGGCAGATATTGGTGCTGCGTGGGCACCGGTTGCTGTGGCGGCGTTTGTAATCGGTCTGGTTCATAGCCAGTTTGTCACACATTCGAGGAGCTAGGGTTTCTGCGCTTGCACAGGCGGGGAGTCTCCCCTATAATTTCCTTCGCTTTGGGACACGCAAGGTTTAGACCTTAGCTGCTCAACACCTTCGGGACGTGGCGCAGTTTGGTAGCGCGCCTGCTTTGGGAGCAGGATGTCGCAGGTTCAAATCCTGTCGTCCCGACCATATCTTGCGGGCGTAGTTCAATGGTAGAACCCCAGCCTTCCAAGCTGATGACGCGGGTTCGATTCCCGTCGCCCGCTCCATAAGATAGATGAATGGCTCTGGTTCCTTTTGGGACCAGAGCCATTTTCATATACATGCCGGGGACCCCACATCCCCACCTAAGTTGCGGTGAAATACGGACTGTTTTTCGGCTTTTATGGCCCATCTAGTCCGTATTTCACCGCAACT
>CABTZM010000082.1 GCA_902489295.1 uncultured Collinsella sp. | reverse complement strand
GCCGTCGCAGTCCTCTTCCTGGACGGTGCCGACGACCATGATCTTGTAGCCCTCGGGGATGAGGCCCATGTCCTTCATCATCTTGGCAGCATAGGTAGCAGAAGCCATGCCGCCCTCCTGGTCGGAGCCGCCGCGGCCGTAGATGATCTCGTCGGTCTCGTAGCCCTCATAGGGATCGGCATCCCAGTTCTCGATGTTGCCGATGCCGACGGTGTCGATATGGGAGTCGATGGCGATGATCTTGTCGCCCTCGCCCATAAAGCCCATGACGTTACCCAAGCCATCGACCTTGACCTCGTCATAGCCAAGGCTCTCCATCTCGGCCTTGATGCAAGCGACAACCTCGCCCTCCTCGCAGGACTCAGAGGGGTGGCTAATCATTGCGCGAAGAAAACGCGTCATATCAGCACGATGAGACTCAGCCGCAGCCTTAATGGCATCAAAATCGAGTTCTTTAGTCATAACAGTCAACCTTTCTACAAGGGTTTACCTACAGGTAGATATTTCAGATAGATCACTTGTGCCAAGCAGCGTGAGGTCGAGCACCCCACAAGCAAGTAACCATAGGAGGCGGACGGAGGACTTTGCTCCGTCGCGAGTTCCGCACGAGCCGGAGAGCACTTAATGTGCTCTCCGTGCGAGCAGGACTGTCCGAGCAGGGAGTAAAGTCCTCCGGCTGCCTCCGGACAGGTCAGACCCGCTAGCAGGTCGGATACTCGCCCTCCCAGACGATGCGACGGTACTGATCCGGGTCCGTGTCACCTTCCGTGGAGAAGCAGAGCACGGAGCTCGTCTTGTCCAGGCCGATGAGCTCCTTGAGCTCGGCGTACTCGGGATCGAGCATGAGGGTCTCGACCAGGCCGGTGGTCACGGCGCCGGACTCGCCGGAGATAACGCGCGGGTCGCCCTTCTCGGGAGCGCCCAGGGTGCGCATGCCGCGAGCGGTGACCCAGTCGGGGCAGGACACGAAGGCGGTGGTGTGGTTGCGCAGGATATCCCAACCCAGGATGTTGGGCTCGCCGCAGCACAGGCCGGCCATGATGGAGGGCATGTCGCCGTCCACGATGCGCGGATCGCCGTCGCCGGCGGCAGCGCCCTTGTACAGGCAGGCGGCAGGCGCGCACTCGACCACGACGAAGGTGGGCGGGTTATCGGGATACAGGTTGGTGAAGTAGCCCACCACGGCGCCGGCGAGCGAGCCCACGCCAGCCTGGACAAAGACGTGCGTCGGGCGGTTGATGGCCATCTCGCGCAGCTGCTCGGCAGCCTCGGAAGCCATGGTGCCGTAGCCCTCCATGATCCAGGACGGGATCTTCTCGTAGCCCTCCCAGGCGGTATCCTGAACGATGACGCCGCGCTCGCAGGCGTCGGCCTCGGCGGCGGCCATGCGCACGCACTCGTCGTAGTTGACCTCTTCGATGGTCACCGTGGCGCCCTCGGCGGCGATGTTATCAAAGCGGGGCTTGGTGGAACCCTTGGGCATGTGCACGACGGCCTTCTGGCCCAGCTTGTTGGCAGCCCATGCCACGCCGCGGCCATGGTTGCCGTCGGTGGCAGTAAAGAAGGTGGCCTGGCCAAAGTCCTTGGCAAGCTGATCGGAGGTCAGGTAATCGAAGGTGCACTCGGCAACGTCCTTGCCGGTCTCCTCGGCAATGTAGTTGGCCATGGCAAACGAACCGCCCAGGACCTTAAAGGCGTTGAGGCCAAAGCGATAGCTCTCGTCCTTAACGCACAGGTTGGAAAGGCCCAGGCGCGCAGCCTGACCATCCAGGCGGGCAAGCGGAGTGACGGTGTACTGGGGGAACGACTGGTGGAAGGCGCGGGCCTTCTTCACGTGGTCGAGGCTCATGATTCCCAAGTGCTTGTCATCGCTCTTGGGCATCGTGTTGCCCGCCCACTGGATCTTATCGGCCATACGGTGAACTCCTTAAGTCCTCTCTTGCCGGCCCCCGCATACGCGTTTCAGCCCATTCCCATTCATGCGACTGAACTTTTATGTGGATGCCAAACAAAAAGTTTGTTAGCACTGTTCTATCACACTTTTTGATTGGTAAACCTAACAAATTGTTTGTTGCCGTAATCGGTACCTTTTCGCCGCCGAACGGTCACATAACGCAGCGACGCTTTCGTTATTTGCGAACAAGTGTGGTTTATGGCAAAGTGTGCCCAAACTAATTTTTAGGAAGGCACCCATGACCCCCGCACAGATTGAGTTTTATAAGCGCCTTGCACACGGCCTGGCGCTCCAATTTGGCCCCAACTGCGAAGTCGTCGTCCACGATCTGGAGACCGAGGACGTGGACCACTCCATCGTGGTGATCGAAAACGGCCACGTCAGCGGGCGCAAACTGGGTGACGGCCCCAGCCATATTGTGTTTGAGTCCATGCACGAGGGCACCACCGACGTGCACGACCGAGAGCCGTACCTCACCAAAACCACCGACGGCAAGCTGCTCAAGTCCTCGACCATCTTTATCCGCAACGACGAGGGCAAGCCCGCCGGCCTTTTGGGCATCAACTTTGAAATTACGCTTATGAAGGCTTTTGAGCGTTCGCTCGACGCCTTTACCGGCACCGGCGGCACGGGCTATACCGAGCCCGAGCCCATTACCAAGAACATCGGTGACCTGCTCGAGGACCTGCTGCACGAGTGCGAGCAGTTTGTGGGCAAGCCCGCGGCACTCATGACCAAAGACGAGCGCATTCGTGCCATTGGCTACCTCGACCGTCGCGGCGCCTTCCTCATTTCCAAGTCGAGTGAGCGCGCCTGCGAGTTCTTTGGCATCTCCAAATACAGCTTCTATAGCTACCTCAATGAGGCCAAGGCGGCAGCAGGCGACAAGTAGGCACTCACCTGGATTGCCCCTCCCCTTTTGGGCGCGAGTTCTGGAAAGCATGAATCCAAGACCGAGCCGCTTGGGAAGTTCCATATAATCGATGTCATTAGTATTTCGAAAGGGTGGAACAGAATGGCGTTGAGCAAGGCATCATGCACCGGTCGCGGATTGATTCCGGCAATTGGTGGACATGTGCACCGCATGTTCGATGAGGGTGAAGACGACTTGTTTTCGCTGAGCCTTGACGACGTGATGGATGATCGCCCGTGGACCGCCGACGAACTCATGGGCGGCTGGGCTCGCCCGTCAAGCCCCAATCCCGCACTTGCGCCTAAGCCCGCATCTGCGCCGGCTCCTGCGCAGTCGCCTGTTTCGACGCCCGCGTCTGCGCCCACACCCACTTCGGCGCCCACGCCCACTCCCCGCCCCGCAAGCGACCCGTCCGAGACGGCGGCGTTTCTCGCTGCAGCGACGCAGAGCAAATCGGCCGACAGCACCGTTATGTACAGCGCCCAGCAGTTGCCTGTTCCTGCGGCACGCAAGCCTCCGGTCACAAGGCTCGATGAGCCCGTTGCCCATCAGGTTGCCTACGATTCCTGGGCTGCAGCCGATCTGGATGAGACCTCTACCGGCATGCCGGCGCTCGACGTTCCAGTTAACCCGCTTTTTGCCGCCAACACGAGCGCCGCGGGCTATGAGGGCGGTGCAGCATATTCCGATTATTCCGATGGCTATGCTGACGCCGGTCGCATCGAGACCGAGGATTATGGCACCACATCGAGCGATTATCTCAACGATCCGTACGCCGCCACGCCTGCACCGGAATATGACCCGGAGGCCGCGTCCGCACCGGCGTATACCAAAAGCACGGGCGAAGAGCGCTTCGCCGATTATTACGCCGAGGAAAAGGCGCTGCGTTTTTCGGAATTTCCGCAGGCAGTCAAGGTTGCCTTTATCGCCATTGTCATTGCCCTGCTCGGTGTCATTGCGTTTGAGGGATTCCAACTGTTCCGCGGCCCCACCGCATCCGAATCGGCAACGCAGGAAAAAGAGGACGACAACCAGTACCTGGACATCAACACCCTCAAGGGCGACCCCAACGACGGGGACGACGAGTAGCGAGGGCTGAAGGCGGCCGCAGGATCCCGCATCCAGCACCGGCTTCTAAGTGCTGTTTTGTCATCCAGCTACACTTTTCCGAAGTTTTAAGGTGCCTATTTCGACACTTTTCCGTACTTTTACACGGCTGATTTCGACACTTTTCCATACTTTTACACGGCTGATTTCGACACTTTTTCTGATTTAAGCCTAGCGACAGCCGGCGAAATCAAGCGCCGCCCGCGCGTCATTTCGCAAGCGGTGCCTGATTTCTGTCCGTACACGTTGATAGACTCCATCGTGCCCGCAAGGAGCGGGCGTGTTTTATCCAGAGTCGGGGTAGAGAGTTGGCTCCACGATTCCGACGCCAACCGGCCAAGAGGCACGGTGGCCCTGCCAACATCGATGAAAGGAGTCCGTATGGACAATTTCTCTGTGCGCAGCGAGCGTAACTTCCACAACCTGATCGTCAAACCAAATCACATGCATCTTCTGGATAAGCCAAATGGCTACGCCTCGGCCATGATCAAGAGCAGCCTCTCCCACCAGATGCGCTTTACGGTGCAGGTGCTCGAGGAAGAACTCTGCGCCGCCGGCAGCCCGCACGTGCTGCAGATCAAGCTGCTTGGAGACGACTCTCGCGAGCCGTCTAGCTGGAAGCTCTTTGCTGACGGCGTATGCGTTGCGGACGGATCCGGCGCCTTTGCCCGCGAGTGCTTCTGCGAGGGAGCCGAGGTATTCCTGGACCTGTGCCGCAATGCCGTCGACGCGGCCGAACTGCGCCAGTGGAGCCAGAAGGAGTACGAGCTGCTGAGCGCGGCGCGCGGAATAGCGGGGACGTAGACGAATATATCTATATTAAACCCAGGTACACAAACCCAAATGTGACCGTCTGCAGCTCGACTTGCTACCAGATGGTGTAATCAGGTGTCACGTCAGTATAATCAGGGCCCGGTCGGTCGTTGGTGGGCGTAATATCATCGCCCACCCAAGGCCCTTCCAAGACCTCCTGCCCCCGGTAATCCAAACGGTTGGTGTCTCCCAGGATCGCTGGGGTCACGTCCTCCAGAATGTCTTTCCCTTCAACCGTGCAGAGATATTGGCCGCCCATGCGGTCGATGTACTCCTTGCGTGTCTCGTTGACCACATAACGATAGAATACAGGCTCCTCGTCGAATGGCCCCTGATAGGGATGCATGAAATCGGCACCGGGGTCATCGTCTGTCGAGCAATACCTTTCCGCGCCCATAAAGCACGAGAACAAGCCGCCGACGTCGGTTCCATTGTCTTCGATGTAATCGCACGGGTTCTCGGGGATAAGTTCCGCCATGCGTCGAAAGCCCTCACCCTCGAGCGCCTCAAGGTTGGTATAGTCGCTCACGTAGGCGACGAGATCACCATGCCAGCGACCGGCGAGCAGAGTGAGGGCGACATCAGTGCGGTCGTTGGGGAAGCGACAGTTTTCCATAATCCCAACGGAAATCGCGAATGGTGCATTGCCCAGATACTCCATTTTCGTAACGTTAACCCATCCGTAATGAGCGCCCATGGCGCGCTCTCCCCTGTCAACTGGTCTTTACTCGAATTGTCGCATTGCACCAGACGTGGCGCAACAATCTCACTAGTCTTCAATCTATAAGGACCGCCTCACGCGGCTTGTACTTGATATGAAAAACTAAAAGCTGGAGGTATGCTAGCCCATATATATCCGCACGCATAGCAAGCCACTTTTGCCGTGATTTACATGTCCCGATAACGCCTCATACCAAGCAAAAAAGAGAAGCACGGATGGCTTAACATAGCAAAATGGATTGGATAGCGACAACAATACGGGGAGAACTTGATGCCGTCGCTCAGTGAACGATCAGTCGAATCTATCGCAAAAATATTCATAGGTGACGAACAAGAATTGTTCTGTTACTTGACAGGACCGCAAATAGTAACGTTTTTTAATGACAATTTCGGCTTCCGGGACATTTATCAAAGCGGCAACGCCCCCACTAGATGGCGATACGCCGCCGAAAAGATAGCCAGCGTTGCATCGAGCGGCAGGATTGACCGTTTTTTCTCAATCGTTCTTGGATTCAGGTACATGGTCAGTGCATTTAATTGCGATGAAATAGAAGCCCGGGAAAAGGCAGACAAAGCAAGGAAGCAGTTCAACCGCGTACTAATCTCCGATGAGCTTGAGGTAGTTGGAACAGATGGCGAGATGAAGCTCATCGCGGTCGATTCAGATCTAATCCCGATCGGGAAAGGCGGCTTTGCCGAAGCGTTCAAACAAAAGTCAACAGGCAAAGTCCTGAAGAAGCTCATGCCCGAAGTGGCCCTTGACGCAAGAAGCCGCCATCGTTTCAAGCGTGAATTCGAGATAATGAGGGACCTAGCAGAGGTGCCGGGGGTTCTTCGTGTTTATGATTTCAACGAAAGCAATTGCTCCTACACAATGGAGGCCGGCGAGACCACGCTGCTGGAGTTCATGAGCAACCCTCTATCCGAAGAAATCAAGATGACCATAATTGAGCAGATAGTCAGTGCTATGGCCGACATCCACTCGCGCGGATACATTCACCGTGACTTAAGCCCCACAAACATTTTTCTGCTGGGTGGGCAGCTAAAGATTGCCGATTTCGGACTCGGAAAAAACTTGAACACAATTTCCTCTTACCAGACCACGAACACAAACAATTACGGGCAGTGGTTCTACTGTTCACCCGAGCAACTCGTCTATCTAAGAGACGGAGATAAGAGGAGCGATGTCTTTTCCCTGGGAAGAATAATCAACTTCGTGCTCGCGGGGCATCCGGTAAAAACAAATCATCGTCTTCGTCCGCTTGCGGAGAAAGCAACCGCAGACGATCCGTCGAAAAGATACCAAGACGCAGCAGAATTATTGAATGCTATAAGGCGAAAGCTAGCATTGCTGGCAGATGCGGACCGAGAAGCGAATCTAGCAGATAAGGCGACGCGGGGGATCCTCGACGAAGATGTTACGGAATGGGTTCTCGATATGACTGACGAGCAGTTATGCACACGGATAGTTTCAATTCCCGCGTTCGCCAACACGGTTGCCGAATTTGCAAGACTCGACAGTACCAACGCCGCCTTTGTTATGGATGCTATCGACCAGGGCATGATACAAGCCTGTGAGACATGGGGAGATCACGACGCATTTGCCGACATCGCAGAGGCAGTCGTTCTGAGCAAAGCAAAATTCGATGTCAAGGAGCGCGCCTGTCAGACGCTTTCATATATCGCATGGACAGTTGGTCGATTCCACGCCCAGCACTTGATCGAGGGCATAATCGCAGCCGGAATAGACCCGATGCTGGAGGATCTTCTCCGCGCTCCTGCGTAGACTTATCAAGCGCTCTGCCAACAAAGATGCATCCACCAAAACGACATGGGGTGTGCTCGCCTTGTACCGACCCCGTCCAACCCCGTCGGTGCGACTGCAATCTCAAACAACCGCCAGCACCATCCACCCGCACACGATAGGCGATGAGCACCGAGTGAACCCCTCGCTCTTGCTCAATTCGCAAACCTCAGCAGTGTTTCCGCACCCCCATCAAAGGAGTCCGAAAAGCGTCCCCCGTTAATAAAACGCTTCTGAACATCTCGCTCTGCGGGCAAAGCCGCACCGGAGTGATGCAGAGGTCCGTGCGGGTTTTCACGGACCCCCTTGACGCGGCCCAGCGGAAGTGCCACCCGGCATCCCTTCCATAACGCACGGGTAAACAAAGGGAAATAGCGCCACCCACCGCGCAAGGAAGGACGCCACCATGGATCTCACGAAAACGGCTAGAGAAATTACCCGTCTCATGCTCCCCTACCTGACCACGCAGCAGAACCGCCAGCTCAAAAAGGTTTTATCGCACTGCCTTTTCGATGAAAGCCAATTAGCTGAAGACGGCGGCGACGGTGAAAGCGAATCATTCCTAGATCTATTTCTGTCCGCAAAACGCCTCGAAGGCTGCTCGGATAGGACCATCTCCTACTACGAAACCACCATCAATAAAATGCTCGAATCATTCGATACACCAGCTTGCGACCTGGGAACCGAAGAGATTAGATCCTATCTTTCCGACTATCAGCAAAAAGCCGGCGTCAGTCGCGTCACCGTCGACAATGTCCGAAGAATCATCTCAAGCTTCTACTCATGGCTCGAAGACGAGGACCATATCATTAAGAGCCCGGTAAGACGCATTAAAAGAGTCAAGGCTCCGCAGCCCATAAAGGAAACGTATAGCGATGAAGTCGTTGAGATTCTCTGCGATAACTGCGGGTCGCCCCGAAACCTTGCCCTGATCGACCTGTTGCGCTCCACGGGCATGCGTGTGGGCGAACTTGTCTCGTTGGACAGGAGCTCCATCGACACCATCAATCGTGAGTGCATCGTACACGGCAAGGGGAATAAGGACCGCATCGTCTATTTTGACGCAAAGACTAAAGTCCATATTGAGAATTACCTGTCAACCCGAATGGACAGCTCTGAAGCACTCTTCGTGTCGAGCAAGGCACCACACGAGAGGCTACAAATTGGCGGCGTCGAGGCGCTGCTTAGAAAACTGGGGCGCGAGCTTGATTTAGGAAGGGTCCACCCTCATAAGTTCAGAAGAACGCTTGCTACAAAGGCAATCGACAAAGGAATGCCCATCGAACAAGTCCAGGTGCTCCTTGGCCATAAAAAAATAGACACCACATTAAGGTACGCAATGGTCGACCAGCGCAACGTCAAAGCATCCCACCGCAGATACCTAACTTAAATTTCGATTTGTCGACCGAGGCGGCGAAGTCTAGGAAGGAACGTTGAAG
>CABTZM010000081.1 GCA_902489295.1 uncultured Collinsella sp. | reverse complement strand
TTTGGACGCCCGCCAACATCGTGACGTGCGTTCGCATCGTCTTTATCCCGGTGTTCATGATCGTGTCGGCGCTTTCTCACACGAGTGTTGCCGGTACAGATTGGAGCACCTTCGACGGCCCGCTCGCCGCCGCTGCCTTCATTCTGTATGTGATCCTGTCGTGCACCGATAAGGTCGACGGCTACCTGGCGCGCTCGCGCAACGAGATTACCGATTTCGGTAAGTTCTTGGACCCCATCGCCGACAAGCTGCTCGTGTTCTCGGCCTTGCTGCTGTTCTTGGACTTTGGCACCGTGACGGTTTGGTCCGTGTTCATCATCTTGTTCCGCGAGCTGTTGGTAAGCGCCCTGCGCATGGTTGCGAGTGCCGCCGGCGTGGTCGTTGCCGCCGATAAGCTTGGCAAGTACAAGACGGCGACCACGATGGTCTCCATCTGCGGTTACCTGTGCGTCTTTGCGATGGCCGGCTTGCACCTTGGCCCGCTGGCGCTGACGCTCGGCATCTACTCGGTGTCGCGCTTCCTGTATGCCGTTGCCGTTGTCCTGACCGTTATCTCGGGCGCCCAATACTTCTGGAACTGCCGCAAGATCGTCTTTTCGGTCTAGGTCCTGGTGGGTATGACGGACTCTTTTGATCAGATTTCCGCACATAACGAGGAGCTGGCGCGTCATATTGTCGAGCGCGCGAGCGCTCGGGGCGTGACGGTTTCGACGGCTGAGTCGCTGACAGCGGGTATGATCGCCTCGACGATTGCCGATATCCCGGGCGCCTCGGCGGTGCTGCGTGGCGGTGCGGTGACCTACTGCGATGAGATCAAGCATCGCGTTTTGGGTGTTGATCAGGAGACGCTCGACCGCTATACCGCGGTGTCGCATCAGACCGCGCGCGAGATGGCGGCGGGTTCGCTGGAGCTGTACCAGAGCGATATCGCAGTGAGCGCAACGGGTTATGCCGGCCCCGGCGGCGGCACTGAGGACGATCCGGCTGGCACTTTCTATATTGGCTGGGCGTATCGCGCGGCTGATGGGGAAGTGCCGGTCGTGGACTCTGTGCGCTGCCACTATGAGGGCGACCGTTCGTGTGTTCGTGCCCATGCGGTCGCGGAGGCATTGGGACGCATTGCCCTTGTGCTCAACTCTATGGAATAGACGTGTTTTAAGGGGCCTTAAGGCCCCTTAATTGTGGAGATAGGGACCTCTGACAAATTCAGCGTTTTTGCTGGTCATAGGTTTATTTTCGCCTTCCTTGCTTATATTTGGCCCTATGTGGTCAAGCATTTGGTCAGTATTTGGTCGGCGTTTGGTTGGGTTTTGGAAAGACTGCCTGCATATGATTTATCTGAACGGTTGACCACGAACAGCCGTTCGTTTATTATCGATGCAGGTTGTTAAGAGGAGGGCTTTTCATGGCCAAGAATTCAGGTCCCGTACGTACCGTTCATGCTCGCACGACGGGTAAAGAGCGCGATGAGATGATCGCCACCACCAAGGCCGAGATCGAGAAGAAATTCGGCCAGGGTTCCATCATGAGGTACGGCGACGGTGGCCCCGAGCTCGAGGTCGAGGCCATCCCTACGGGCGCTCTGGCACTCGATGCCGCTCTGGGTATCGGCGGTGTGCCGCGCGGCCGCATCGTCGAGATTTACGGTCCTGAGTCCTCCGGTAAGACGACGCTTTCGCTTGAGATCCTGGCCGAGGCCCAGGCAATGGGTGGCGTGGTGGCATTTATCGATGCCGAGCACGCGCTCGATCCCACGTATGCCGCGCGCATTGGCGTGGATATCGACGAGGTACTGATTTCCCAGCCTGATACGGGTGAGCAGGCGCTCGAGATTGTTGACATGCTCGTGCGTTCCGGCGCCATCGATGCCATCGTCGTCGACTCCGTCGCCGCGCTGACCCCGCGTGCCGAGATCGAGGGAGAGATCGGCGATACCACGGTCGGTTTGCAAGCTCGCCTGATGAGTCAGGCGCTCCGCAAGCTCGCCGGCTCGCTGTCCAAGTCCAACACGACATGCATCTTCATTAACCAGCTGCGAGAGAAGATCGGCGTCATGTTCGGCAACCCCGAGACCACGACGGGCGGCCGCGCCCTTAAGTTCTTCTCTTCGGTGCGTATCGACATTCGCCGCATCGACAGCATTAAGCTTAAGGATGAGGTTATCGGTAACCGCGTGCGCGCCAAGGTCGTTAAGAACAAGGTGGCAGCTCCGTTCCGTTCTGCTGAGTTCGACATCATGTACGGTACGGGCATCTCTAAGGAGGGCTCGATTCTGGACATGGCTGTCGAGTGCGGCATCTGCAAGAAGATGGGCTCCTGGTTTGCCTATGGCGAGGACAAGCTCGGCAACGGTCGCGAGGCCGCCAAGGCGTTCCTGCGCGAACACCCTGATTGCGCCGACGAGATTGAGCATAAGGTCCGCCTTGCCTGCGGGCTTGAGTTTGACGACGATGCTCCATCCGAGGTCGAGCTGACCGATCAGCCTGCGCCTGAGGAGTTTGACGAGCTTTACGCCATCGATGGTTCCGCCATGCTCGATGATGACGACGAGTAGCGGTTGCGCTCATGTCGTATACGGTGACCGAGGCCACGGTCGTCTTTCCCGATAAGAAGGCGGCCTCCTCGTTCTCGAGCGGGTATGCGTCCAAAAAGCCTTGCGCACATATCGATTGTGAGCTTGAGGGCGGTTTTGAGCGGTCCATTTGGATTCCCGTGCGGGTCGCGCGCCTGTATGTCAAAAACCGCCCCGATCTTCCCTGTGATTGGGACAACTTTCGTGAGACGGTGCAGCTCGTCGAGCGTAAATGTGCACTTACCATGGTGACCGAGATGTTATCGCGCCGCGACCATGCGACGGGCGAGGTCCGTGACAAGCTGGCTCTCTACGGTTTTCACCAGACCGCGATCGATTTCGCCGTCGAGCGCGCCACCGAGTATCGCTTTTTAGACGAGAACCGCTTTTGCTCGTACTTTATCGAGGAGCGCAAGCGGCGCGGTTGGGGACAGCGCAAAATCGAGACCGAGCTCAAGCGCCGTCATGTCGTGCTCGATGACATTCCCGGTTATCCCGAGGATTATTTTGCCGTCGAAGACGATTTGGCGCGTGCGTCAGCCCTGCTCGCCAAGCGGCGTGTTCCAGAGACGCGCGGATTCGAAAAACTGGTTCGGTTTTTGATGGGCAAGGGCTTCTCGTATCATATCGCCGCCGATGCCGTTAAGGCACGTCTCGATGCCGAACGCGAGGAATGTGCGGTTTAGGCGTATGCGTTTTGTGGCCCTGCCGTTCACCGCGTTTTAGCCGCCGTGCTGGGGCCATTTATTTGACAGTTGTTGTGGTTCAACGTACGATAAACACTGTCATTTGCTTTGTGATATGTGCTCATCTGTGATGAGTTTGTTTATATGTTTATCTGTATCCGACCCGCATAAGCTGCGCCCATATTACTCAAATGTCGCGAGCCGTTCGTAAGGACGGTTCGCTTTGTTGTGTAACGAATCCATAAAAAGGAGTGAGCATGCCTATCATCGCAGCGCTCGTTGGCATCGTTTTGGGTGCCATCGCCGCCATTGCCTACATGCGCACCGCCAAGCGGGGTAGTCTTCACGAGGCCGACGAAAAAATCCAGTCGGCACACGCACAGGCTGAGTCCCTGATCGGTGATGCTAAGCGTCAGGCCGAGACTCTCAAAAAAGAGGCTCTGCTCGAGGCTAAAGAGGAGATCATCAAGAACAAGCAGGCCGCCGAGGCCGAGGACAAGCAGCGTAAGAACGAGATTCGTACGCTCGAGAACCGCGTGATGCAGCGCGAGGAATCCCTCGATCGCCGCAACGACGCTCTCGACAAGCGCGAGCATCAGCTGTCCAGCCAGGCCGGTCAGGTCGAGAAGCGCTCCCGTGAGCTCGAGGAGCTCTGCGCAAAGCAGACCTCCGAGCTCGAGCGTATCGCCGACCTTACCCGCGAGGACGCCCACAAGGAGCTCCTCGATAAGGTTCGCGGCGAGGTCACCCACGAGGCCGCCACGATCATTCGCGAGTCCGAGCAGCAGGTTCGCGCCGAGTGCCACAAGACCGCCCAGGAGATTCTGTCTCTGGCGATTCAGCGCTGCGCTGCCGACCACACTGCCGAGGTCACCGTTACCTCCGTGCACATTCCCTCTGATGACCTCAAGGGCCGTATCATCGGTCGCGAGGGTCGCAACATCCGGACCTTCGAGCAGGTTTCCGGCGTCAACCTCGTGATCGACGACACGCCCGAGACCGTCGTTCTTTCGAGCTTCGACCCGGTCCGTCGTGAGACCGCCCGTGTCGCCCTCGAGAACCTCATCGCCGACGGCCGCATTCACCCTGCCCGTATCGAGGAGATGTATCACAAGGCCGCCGACCTGGTTCAGCAGCGCGTGCGCGAGGCTGGCGAGCAGGCTGCCTTCGATACCGGCATCCACGATCTGCACCCCGAGATCGTCAAGACCCTTGGTGCCCTGCGCTACCGTACCTCGTTTGGTCAGAACGTGCTTCAGCATTCCCTCGAGGTCTCTGATCTGTGCGGCGTGATGGCTTCCGAGCTTGGCCTGGACGTTGTGACCGCCAAGCGCGCCGGCCTGCTTCATGACCTGGGCAAGGCAATCGACCACGACGTCGAGGGCCCGCATGCCGTCATCGGCGCCGAGCTTGCCCGCCGTTATGGCGAGAAGCCCGTTATCGTCCACGCTATTGAGGCTCACCATGCCGATGTCGACCCCAACACGGTGCTCGATGTCCTGGTGCAGGCCGCCGATGCTGTCTCTGCCTCTCGCCCCGGTGCCCGTCGCGAGTCTGCCGAGAACTACATCAAGCGTCTTGAGAAGCTCGAGGAGATCGCCAACTCTCATGACGGCGTCGAACGTACCTATGCCATGCAGGCCGGTCGTGAGGTCCACGTCATGGTCCAGCCGGACAAGATTTCCGATGCCCAGTCCACGGTTCTGGCTCACGATATCGCCCATCAGATCGAGGAAGAGATGGAGTATCCCGGTCAGGTGCGCGTCGTCGTGATTCGCGAGAGCCGCGCTGTCGATATCGCTAAATAACATGAGCGACGCGAACGAGCTCATCTCATTTATCGCGTCGATGTCGGGGGAGGGCAACCTTCGCGTCGAGGAGAACCTTGGCGAGGGGTATGTCCGCCTCCGCGTTTCGGAGGCCGAGCGGCGCCAGGCTAAGCACGACATTCAGCATGTCGAGGACATCGTCATCGAAATGCTCCGTAATGCTCGCGATGCCGGCGCCGACAAGGTCTATCTCGCCACGACCAAGGAAGATGGCGTCCGCACGCTTGTCTTTCTGGATAACGGTTCTGGCGTTCCGCAGGATATGCAAGAGCGAATCTTTGATGCCCGCGTTACCTCCAAGCTCGAGAGCATGAAGATGGACCGTTGGGGCGTTCACGGTCGTGGCATGGCATTGTTTTCGATCAAGCAGAACACCGACGAGGCCCGTGTGGTCACGTCCGGCGTCGATCTTGGTTCAGCCTTCAAGGTGAGCGTTGCGGCCGACCGCCTCAGTGAGCGTGCCGATCAGTCCAGCTGGCCCCAGGCCGTCAAGGATGAGGACGGACGTTATGTCTGCGCTCGCGGTCCACATAATATTATTCGCGCTGCTTGTGAGTTTGCGCTCGAGGAGTTGCGTGGTTGCGATGTCTATCTTGGTTCTCCGTCTGAGATTGCCGCGACCCTTTATGCTCAAGCGTCAAGTCGGCTCGATACGTCTCGTCTCCTGTTCATTGATGACGAGAGCGAGCTTCCGGTTGTCGATCGTTTAGGCCTTGCTTCTGATGCCGAGGACTTTATCCGTATTTGTTCGGGTTTGGGTCTTGAGATGTCCGAGCGCACGGCCCATCGCATTTTGGCAGGGCAGATTAAGCCCGTTCGCGGTGTGACCGCGCGTCTGCTGCGCGAGCGTGATTCGTCCTCGCATGCGCCGGCTCCTGTCGATCTCGCGAAGGATCGTCGCGGGCTACGTATTGCCAAGGATGACATGGCACAGTTTTCGCGCGCTGTGGAACGCGACTTTAATGACCTTGCCGCCCGGTACTATCTCAACCTTTGCGGCGACCCAAAGATCCGTGTTTCGCGTGATCGAATCACCGTGACCTTTGATCTTGCCAAAGAGGAATAGTGCCTTTACCGAGTCCACTCGGTACGATACAGTTGTTGCAGTTAAAACGTACTTTTAAATGCAGGAGTTTCTTCATGGATTGCCTGAAGGTATCAAGCAAATCATCGCCCGCGTCCGTTGCCGGCGCCATCGCCGGCATGGTCAAGGATGGTGTACCCGTCAACATCCAGTGTGTCGGCGCCGGTGCCGTCAACCAGGCCATTAAGGCCGTTGCTATCGCGCGCGGTTTTTTGATTCCAACCGGTTTTGATATTTCCTGCGCGCCCGTGTTCTCCGACATCCTCATTAACGGGGAGTCGCGCACGGCCATCCGCCTTTCTATCTACGTTCACCAGATCAATCGAGCTGCTATGGATAACGTCGTCATGGATGATGTTAAGCCTGTGGCATAGCTTCTGCTTGCCTTGTTTCGCTCCCCATCGTTAGGACTTATGCACATGGACCAGCGTTCCGTACGCGATATTCTTGCCGGTAAAACCTACTTTATTCGCACCTTTGGCTGCCAGATGAATCAGCACGACTCCGAGCGTGTGAGCGGTCTGCTTGATTCGTATGGCTGCCTCATGGCGCTCGATCCCGCGCATGCCGATATCGTTGTCTTCATGACGTGCTGCGTGCGCGAGGCCGCCGATACTCGCCTGTACGGTCAGTGCAATTCCTGCAAAAGCCTGCCGCCTTCGCCTTCGGGCAAGCGCGTGGTTGCCGTTGGCGGTTGCATCGCGCAGCGCGATGGCGAGGGCCTGCTCACCAACGTCGATAACGTCAATGTCATCTTTGGCACGCATTCCATTGCACATGTGGCCGAGCTCATTGCCGAGGCGTTCCTTGATGGTAAGCGTCATATCCGCACCAATGAGCATGAGGATACGGATGCCATGAGCATGCCGTGGCATCGCGAGACTCAGTATCACGCCTGGGTGCCCATCATGACGGGCTGCAATAATTTTTGCACCTATTGCATCGTGCCGTACGTGCGCGGTCGCGAAAAGAGCCGCCCCTTCGAGGAGATTGTCGACGAGGTGACCGGTTTGGTGCGCCAGGGCGTGCGTGAGATTACGCTGCTGGGCCAAAACGTTAACTCATATGGTCGCGATCTGTTTGGCAAGCCGCGTTTTGCCGATCTGCTGCGTGCCGTGGGCGATACGGGCGTGGAGCGCATCTTCTTTACGTCTTCGCATCCCAAGGACCTGTTGCCCGAGACCATCGACGCCATGGCCGAGACGCCTGCCGTTATGCCGCAGCTGCACTTGGCCGTCCAGTCAGGTTCGACGCGGATCCTCAAAGAGATGAATCGCCGTTATACACGCGAGGACTATCTGGGCCTTGTCGATCGCATTCGCAACCGCATGCCCGATATCGCGCTCTCGACCGACATTATCGTTGGCTTCCCGGGCGAGACTGAAGAAGACTTTGAGCAGACGCTCTCGCTTGCTGAGACGGTCCGCTATGCTCAGGCCTATACCTTCATCTATTCCAAGCGTGCCGGTACCCCGGCCGCCGAGATTGACGATCCTACGCCGCATGAGGTTATTCTCGAGCGTTTCAACCGCCTGGTTAAGGTTATCGAGACCACGGCACACGAGTATAACCAGGGTGAGCTTCATACTGTGGTTCCCGCGCTCATTGAGGGAACGAGTAAAAAGAACGATGCGGTCCTGCTGGGCAAGAGTCCCAAGAATCAGACCGTGCATGCGCCTATCCCCGAGGGTTACAGCATCGATCAGCTTGTTGGCAAGATCGTTGATGTTGACGTTGACGTTGCCAAGACCTGGTATTTGTCCGGTTCCGTTGTGGGCGAGCCGTGCTAATGGTTTCTCCCGGGGCAGGTCTTTCCGCCGTTGCGATCGTCGGTCCGACGGCGGTTGGTAAGAGTGATGTTGCCGACCGTTTGGCAGCTCGTCTTTCGTCCGAAGTGCTGTCGTGCGATGCGATGCAAATCTATCGCGGCATGGACATCGGTACCGCAAAGATGGCGCCCGATGAGTGCACGGCGCCGCTGCGTCTCGTCGACATTGTAGAGCCGGGTGTGGCATATTCTGCTGCGCTTTATCAGGCTGACGCTCGCGCGCATGTTGAACGTCTCCTTGGTTCGGGTTGCCTGCCGGTTTTTTGCGGAGGTACGGGGCTGTATCTCAAGGCAGCCCTCGATGAGATGGACTTTCCCTCGGGTGAACTTGAGGACGATCGCCGTGCGGGCTATCAGGAGCTTGCCGAGCGTATTGGCGAGAAAGAACTGCATGCCCTGCTTGCCGAGCGCGATCCAGAATCGGCTGCTGTTATTCATCCCCATAACGTGCGCCGTGTGATTCGTGCGCTCGAGATGCATGATGATGGTATCTCCTATGCACAGCAAAAAAGTCAGTTTAGTGTTCCGCGCGAGCATTATCATGCCCTATGGTTTGGTCTGACGCGTAATCGCGAGGTGCTCTACGAGCGCATTAATCTGCGCGTCAATCTGATGTTTGAGCAGGGTCTTGTCGATGAGGTCCGCGGTCTTATGAACCAGGGGCTGGGAGATGCCCTGACGTCGATGCAGGCAATTGGTTATAAAGAGATCATCGATGCTTTCAATGGCATGATGAGCATGGATGAGGCCCGCGAAATCAATAAGATGCGTTTCCCTCGTTTTTCCAAGCGTCGCCCTTTGTGGTTTAAAACGCGAGAACCAAATCGGGGGCTTGTAATGGAT
>CABTZM010000080.1 GCA_902489295.1 uncultured Collinsella sp. | reverse complement strand
GACCTTCTGGTCATGCCTCGCCTTTTGAATGACAAATTGTCGTCCTGGGCGGCGCGCAGCGTCAACTGGTTACGCGGTTCGTAGAACCGCGTAACTCCCCTAGCTCAGCATTGCATCCATCATCTCGGAGTTGACGGAGTCGTCGGCAGACCACTCGCCGTCGTCGTTGCAGGTGTACTTAAAGATAACCGTGGTCTTCCTGGGCTCGGTGGCCTTGGTCACATCGACCATAACCTGACCGGCCATCTTGTACAGCTCGTCATCGGAGGGAACCGTATCAAGCGCGGCGACCTTCTCCTGATACTGGGTGGAGAAGTCCTCGACGATCTTGTTCATGGACTTGCAGGTGATGGAGACCTCGGCGGTCGCGACACCCTTGTCCTCGTCGACCGTCACGTCGCCGATCTCGTAGTCAAAGCCTTCGAGATAGGTCTTGGCATACTCCTTGGGATCGATACCCAACTGCTCGAACTCGTCGCCCGAAGCCTCCTCCAGACCAGAAAGGAACTCGTCGCCACCGTTCTTGACCTCGTCAAACTGAGTCGTAAGATCCTCGGTGATGAGTTCCTCGATCGAAGGGCCTCCACAACCGGAAAGCACGACCACGCATGCAACCAAAACGGCCATGAGGGGCGCAAGCAGCAGCTTCTTTTTCATGTTGTTCCTCCCAATGAGCGGCACCGCGCTTCCCAGACGCGGCGCACGTTGTAATAAGTAAGCCCATACTATCCACTTATTAACACCCTCGACGGCACGAAGGCGCGGTCGGTTCGTTTTAGCGTCCGAACGGTTTGCAAGCCCGCCCAACGTGCAATAAAACGCTTCCCCGCGGTGCAATAAAAAAGGTGGCCGGAAAACCCGACCACCTTTGCACATCCTTTGGATGTCGCAGTTTACTTGCGGACGACCTTAACGATAGCATCGCCGGCGGCGACAGCGGAGTCGGCCTCGACGGCAAGCTCGACATCGGCGAACTCGGCGGTGTTGGACACGGCCACGACGACGCAGTCCTTGTAACCGGCAGCGGCGATCTTGGCGCGGTCGATCTTGAGCATGGGCTGGCCGGCCTTCACGACATCGTCAGCCTTGACGAAGCCCTCGAAGCCGTCGCCGTTCATGTTGACGGTATCGACGCCAACATGCACCAGGACCTCGATGCCGCTATCGGACTGCAGGCCCACGGCGTGACCCATAGTGACGGTAACCTTGCCGTCGCAGGGGGCATAGACCAGATCGTCCTCGGGCCACACGGCGCAGCCCTTGCCCAGGACCTCGCCACCAAAGACGGGATCGGGCACGTCGGCCATCTTGATGACCTTGCCCTTGACGGGCGAGCACAGCACGTCGGCGCCGGCAGAAGCAGAGATGGAGGCCGGAGCAGCGGCAGCCGCGGGCTCAGCCTTCTTCTTGAACATGTCAAACAGACCCATACGTTTTCTCCTCTTGATTAAGCGCAACGTTATGCGCATGCCTATGGTGATTATAGTGCCAAATGGTTCAAATGCTAAGGTGGGGACTCGAATCGCGAGCCCATCCCAACGCTTTTCCCCGGTGGCACTCATATTGTCGATTAATCCAGGCCCTCGGCACCGTTGGACTTGATGATCTTCTGGTAGGCGTAGAAGCTGTCCTTGCGGCGGCGCTCGTAGGTACCGGTGCCGTCGTCGTACTTATCGACGTGGATGAAGCCATAGCGCTTGCGCATCTCGCCGGTGCCGGCGGAAACCAGGTCGATGGGGCCCCACCAGGTGTAGGCGATCAGGTCGACGCCGTCGGCAATGGCCTCGCCCATGGCCTTGATGTGGCTCTGCAAGTAGGCGATGCGGTACGGGTCGTGGATGGAACCGTCCTCCTCGACCTCATCGTAGGCGCCCATGCCGTTCTCGACCACCATCAGCGGAATCTCGTAGCGGGCGTAAATCTCGTTGAGGGCGATGCGCAGACCCAGCGGATCGATCTGCCAGCCCCAGTCGGTGGACTCCAGATAGGGATTCTTGCCGCCAAAGGTCATGTTGCCCTCGGTCATCTCGTGATCCTTGTGGGTGCCCACGGTGCCGGACATGTAGTAGCTAAAGGTGTAGAAATCGACCCTGCCGTCGGCGATATCCTGCAGGTCACCGTCCTCCATCACAAGCTCGACATCGTTCTCGGCCCAGAAGCGCTTGGCATAGAACGGATACTTGCCGCGCACCTGTACGTCGGAGCAGTACCAGTTCATGGTATTCATCTCCTGCTGCGCGGCGAACACGTCGGCCGGATCGCACGTGGCGGCATAGGAGAGGATGAAGCAGTCCATGTTGCCCATCTTGAACTGCGGGTAGTGCTCGTGAGCGTAGCGCACAACACGGCCGCTGGCGACAAACTGGTGATGCAGAGCCTGGAAGCGCTGCTGAGCGGTGGTCTTGATGGCGCTTGCCGGGCCCTCGAAGCCCTGAATCAGGCCGGTCTCCATCATGGCGCCTATGTCCATGGTGCCGCAGTTGATCTCGTTAAAGGTGAGCCAGAACTTGACCTTGTCCTGATAGCGGTCGAAGACGGTCTGGCAATACTTCTCGAAGAAGCCGATGAGCTCGCGGCTTGCCCAGCCGTTGTACTTCTCGACCAGGTGATAGGGCATCTCGTAGTGCGAAAGTGTCACGAGCGGCTCGATATTGTGGGCGCGCAGGCAGTCGAAGACGCGATCGTAGAAGGCGAGGCCGGCCTCGTTGGGCTCGGCGTCGTCGCCGTTGGGGAAGATACGGCTCCAAGAGATGGACATGCGGAACATGTTGAAGCCCATCTCGGCGAACAGCGCAATGTCCTCCTCGTAGTGATGGTAGAAATCGATGCCGTCATGGTTGGGGTAGAAGCGATCGGGGTCGATATCGATCGTGATCTGACGCGGCTCCTTGTAGCTGCCGCCCAGGAAGTGGTCGTCGACGGAAGCGCCGCGGCCGTCCACGTTCCAAGCGCCCTCAAACTGGTTGGCGGCGGTGGCGCCACCCCAATAGAAACCCTCGGGGAACTTGATGTTTGCCATGAGCATCTCCTTTGCATTGCGGGTCGATAGGCCGAGTATCGCCCACGCACGCGACAGGCAGGGGCAGGGGTGCCAAACCCGACACTTCTTTTCGCAGACGCGCGCTGCAACAGCGCTGCAGCTGAAACTTTTTGACACCGAAGGAGCGAAGACAATCCGCCCCGCGCTTACCGGCGGTATGCCGCGGGGGTGCAGCCATACTTGTCGTGAAACTTACGGTAGAAGAAGCTCATGTTTTCATAGCCCACCGCATGCGCAGCCGCCCCGGCCGTGGCGCCGCCGCGCAGAAGCTCGGCCGCACGTACCAGGCGTCGCTCCTGCACAAGCTGCCTAAAGGTCTTGCCCACATGCCGCTTGAGGAGCGCCGTCGCATAATTAGGGCTCAAGCCAAACTCCGCCGCCATCCCCTCGAGGGAGCATGCAGCGAATTCGCGATCGATATAGCCAAGCATTCCCGTCACCAGGGCAGTGGGCCCCGCTGCGCCGTCCGCCGCGCCGCGCACCAGCTCGCGCTCGTAGCAATCCATGAGCTCGGCCAAAAACAGCTGAAACAGACGCAAGACGATCTCGGGACCGTTGGGGCTCGGGTCGTACAGCTCGCAGAGCATCTCCTGCATGTAGCGCCGAATCCGACGGCTCTCGCCGCAATGAAAACGGACATGGCCCCGATGGTCCGTCTCGCTGTTGAGCGCGTTGAACAAAAACCGCGAGACCGCGCTCTCGCGCGAGAGGCTCGACTCGAGACTCCGGCGCAAAAAAGAGCGTGAAACGGTCATGCTCAGCATGATGTCGTCCTCACCAAGCGCCGCCACGGCATGCGGGCAGAGGGCGTCGAGCAAAAGCCCCTCGTTGCGGCCCAGCTCGAGCCTCTCCCCCGCCACCGTCTGCGGGCAGCGTCCGCGATACACATAGCTCAGCTCCACGTAATCATGCACGTGCTCGGGAACTGCATTAAAGCGCGAGTTTTTCCTTATCGTCAGGCCACGCGGCATGCCGGGCTGGGCATAGGCAAACCCTGGCTGCCCAATCTTGCGCACTGGGCATCCGTCGATTTCGACATGCTCGGTCATAATCGACCAATCAAATGCCATGCCGTCTTTATAAGCGATCTCACTGGCGCTCAGTTCGTTGAGCCTACGATCGAGCTCGTCGATCTCCATGGCTTGCCAATCGTTGATTTGGTCATAGTTCGTCGTGATTCAGATATTAGCAGAACGCGCCGACGCGTCCATAATCTGTGCTATGCAGCAGATCGATCGAGCCAAGGAGGATCCATGACCGCGTACTATCAGCAGGTGCTCGAGGGCACATACGACAACCACGTGCTTCCGTTTTTGTGGATGAAGGGCGAGAGCCATAAGACCATTGCCGAGTATCTGGAAAAGATCGCCGGCGCCGACATCCACGAGGTCTGTCTCGAAAGCCGCCCACACCCCGATTTTTGCGGCGAGGGCTGGTGGCGCGACTTGCGCTTTGTCATTGACGAGTGCAGGCAGCTGGGCCTTAAGCTCTGGATCTTGGACGACGCGCACTTCCCCACGGGCTTTGCCAACGGCGCCGTCAAGGAGGCCGTGCCCGAGCTCCGCAAGATCGTGCTCACGCACCGCACGTTCGACATCGTGGGCCCCACGTCCGCCGCGAGCATCGCGCTCGCCAACATGCTCGACAAAACGGAGCGCTTCTACGGCGTGACATTTATGCAGGACGGCAGCCCCGTCGACGTCGCTTACCGAGTAATCGACGATGCAGACGGCAACCCCAGCCGCCTGGTCTTCGATGCACCTGCGGGCCTCACGCAGGCATGCGTGATGTTCACGAGCGGCAAGACCTCCTACAACGAGGACTACATCAATATGGTCGACCGCGCCTCGGTGGCGCAGCTCATCGATGCTGTCTACGAGCCGCATTTTGAGCATCTGGGCGATGAGTTTGGCAAGACCATCTTGGGCTTTTTCTCCGATGAGCCCGGATTTGCCAACGAGAAGGGCACCACGGGCCCCGATGGCATCTCGGACACGCTCATCGGCAAGGCCACCGCGCCCCTACCCTGGTCGGCCGAGCTTGAGCGTCGCCTGCGCGCGGCACTGGGCGAGCGCTACCTGGCCGAGCTCCCGCACCTGTGGGACCGCGAGCCGGCCGGCGCGCACGTACGCCACGTCTATATGGACATCGCGAGCACCCTCTATAAGGAGTGCTTCTGCGACCAGCTCGGAGACTGGTGCCGCGCGCGCGGCGTGCAGTACATCGGCCACGTTATCGAGGACAAGGACTGCCACGCGCGCCTGGGCGTGGGCGCCGGGCACTACTTCCGCGCCGTGGGCGGTCAGGACATGGCGGGCGTCGACATCGTGATCAACCAGCTGGTACCCGGCATGGACCGCGGCCTTCACAGCTACGGACGCGGCGTGTGGGACCTCGAGTTCTATAACTACGTGCTGCCCAAGCTGGGCTCCTCGGCAGCACACCTCGACCCCAAAAAGCAGGGGCGCTGCATGGCCGAGGTCTTTGGCGCATTTGGATGGCACGAAGGCCTACGCGAGATGAAGTGGATCGCCGATCATTTTTTGGTGCGCGGCGTCAATTGGTTTGTGCCGCATGCCTTTAGCATGGCCGCCTTCCCCGACTGGGACTGCCCGCCGCATTTCTATGCGCATGGCCAAAACCCCCAGTTTGCACACTTTGGGCAGCTTATGAGCTACATGAACCGTACGGCGAGCCTGCTGAGCGGCGGGCGCGCAACGACCCCGGTGGCGCTTCTCTACCATGCGGACGCCGAGTGGGCAGGCGAGGCGAACTTTATGCAGCATGCCGCCTCCGAGCTTATGCGCGCGCAGGTCGACTTTGACATCGTGCCGGCAGAGGCATTTGAGGACGCAGGGCGCTATGCCGTTGAAATTGCCGCAGACGGTAGCGGCTTTAGCGTGAACGGCCAGGCATACCGCTGCCTGGTGATGCCCGGAGCCGAGTTTGTCGGCGAAGCCGTGCTCGACTTTGCCGCGCGTGCCGCAGCCGCAGGTGTTGCCGTGTACGCGCTGGATGAGTTGCCGAACAAGCGCTACGACGGTGACACTGCAGGTCGCGAGGGCTTTGCCTCCCTGGATGCAGCCGCGGTCGCCGGCATCAAGCTCCTGGCGACCACCGAGCTCGCAGACACACTTGCCAACACCGGCATGCAGACCGTGGTTTGCGCCGAGCCCCAGCCCTGGCTGCGCGCACTGCGCTACGAGCGGGCGGGCGAGACCTATCTGATGCTCGTCAACGAGCATCCCAAGCAGGGTATCTCCACTCAGATTGCGCTTGCCGACGGCACACCCGTTGCAGGCGCGCGCCTCGACCTGCTCAACGGCACCGAGCCCGCCGCCTTTGACGGCACGCTCGAGCTGGCTCCCTACGAGAGCTGCATCGTGGTCCTTGGGGCTACAGGTTCCGTTGCTGTGGCAACCGCCGAAGACGAAGCCACATGCGTCGACGGGCCCTGGGCGGTTGCCTTCTCTGCCCCTGGCACCGATGCCTTTGGCGAGTCTGTTGAGCTTGCAGACCTGCACGACCTTTCCTCGGCCGAGTTCCCCGGCAAGGCCGGCACATTCCGCTACCGGGCTTCCTTTGTCCTGGGCGAAGCGGCCACCCGCACCGTCATCGACCTTGGCGAGGTCTTTGAGACCGCAACCGTCACCCTCGACGGCAAATCCCTCGGCACGCGCATCTGTCCGCCTTACTGCTTTGAGGCCGGCGCGCTTTTGGCCGGCGAGCACGCGCTTGCGATCGATATCATCAACACCCTCGACCATGCCGTCCCCGACGTGTTCGGCATGACCGAGCCCTCCGAGCCCAGCGGTCTCTTGGGGCCCGTACGCGTGCTCGGGTAACGCCCCGGGCGCAAACGGCCCAACAAGGACAGCGCCCCTATGTTGAGCCCGCGCAGCGTCGAGCGGTCCGTCGTTCATAGACCGGCGGACCAAAACTCCCAGCCAAGCCGAACGTTTTATTTATCGCTATGATTGGTTTATCGCGACGCAAACGCATAGGAGCCATATGGATATCAGGCGGAAGATCACGCAGGGCAAAAGCCTCACCCCCACCGAGCAACAACTTGGGCGAACGGCCCTCGCCATGGGCGAGGATGTGCGCGGGCTTTCCATTAAGGAATTTGCCGCGCGCGCCAACGTTTCGGTCGCGAGCGTTCACCGCTTTTGCAAAAAGCTCGGCCTCGAGGGCTTCAAAGACCTCAAGGTCGAGCTCATCCGCCAGGCGACCGAGGCGGGCAACCGGCGCGACGTGGACATCAACTTTCCCTTCGATGCCACCTCCACCCCTGCGCAGGTGATGGAGCGCATGGAGGGGCTCTACCAGACCACCTTGGCCGAAACGCAGGAGCTGCTCGACCCTGCACAGCTCGACCACGCCGCCAAGCTCATCATGCGCGCCGGCACCGTGGACATCTACACGGGCTCGCATAACCTGTATCCAGCGGGAATGTTCCGCGATCGCCTGCTTTCCGCCGGCAAAAGCGCGACGTGCCACGACAGCGTCGAGGCGCAGGTGCGCACGGCACTCGCCTCGGGTCCCGACCATGTGGCAATCATCATCTCCTACAGCGGCCTTGCCCCCAACCTCAAGGAGATCTTGCCGATCCTTAGCAGTCGACATGTCCCGGTCATCGTCATCGGCACGCCGTACTGTGCCCGCATTCACCCCGGCTTTGCCGCCTATCTCACGGTAAGCGACCACGAGAGCATGACGCACCGCATCACGCAGTTCGCCAGCCATATCGCCGTGCAATACGTACTCGATTCGCTCTATAGCAGCTACTTTGCCAAAGATTACGCCCGCTGCTCCGAGTTCTTAGAGCGCTCGTTCCCCTACCCCCGCCTGCCCGGACTCAAGTAGCGACGAGCGTGGATTTTTGGACACTCAGATAACGAGCGTGGATAATCTCCCACTTTGAGCCCGCACACAGGCCAAAACCGGGAGATTATCCACGCTCATTTTGGGTCCCCCGGGAACGCATGAGGAGGGCGGATAGACAGCCGTTATTTGCGAGGCGTCAGCGACGTAAAGAGTCCGTGTTGGTTGCAGTAAAGATATATCCTGCCGCGCCCGGTAATATGGAAGCGCGGCTGCACCGATTGTTCTGGATAGAGCTTCTTAAAGCAGATGCCGTCCATAGTCGCATATGCCACAAAGCTAATGTAGTGATCCTTGGTCATGGGATGATCGAGCGTGACGTACCAATCGTCCTCGATGCGCTCGATGGAAAAGGCGTGGTCCGCGTCCGGCTCTTCGGCCTCCTGGGGAAACATCGTGGAGCCACAGCAGCTAAAGCTGCCTTCTCCGAGCGCGTGCACAACGTTTCCGCAGATAGGGCAAACGTAAAAGACGCCTTTGAGCATATTGCCTGCACGGTTGGCGTTGGCCCGAATGTCACCAGCCAAAAGCTCAGCCACGCTTATGCCGAGTCTCTGGGCCAAAGGCTCAACGAGGGAAATGTCGGGAAGGCCGCGGCCGGATTCCCACTTGCTGACGGCTTTATCGGTCACGCCAAGGCTTTCCGCCAGGGCGCGCTGGGTGAGGCCGCGCTCTTCGCGCAGCCGCTTGATGGCATGTGCCGCCAAAAAAGTATGGGAGGCATTGGTTTGCCGTGTCTGGTTCATGGGCTGTCCAATCAAATTGAAGAAATGGAGTGAACCGGTTCGACAGTCAGTATCCATTTGAAGGCCAGGCTCGACAACCTACGCTGCGTAGACATGCGCCGACCGAACGAGCGTGGATTTTTGGACACTCAAATCACGAGCGTGGGGAAACTCCCCCTTTTTTTCCCCCCCGGGGGGCAAAAAGGGGGGGGATTCACACTCCCTCTTTTTGCGCGGGGACGGCAAG
>CABTZM010000079.1 GCA_902489295.1 uncultured Collinsella sp. | reverse complement strand
GCGGCGACGATGCGGCCATCGACCTCTGCCAAGGCCTTGGCGTCGCCGTGGACCTCGACGATGCGGGGCGCGCGGATAAATGTCAGCGGCACTTCACCGTCGATACCGCCTACCTGCCCCTTGGTGCGAAAGCTGCCGAGCTGTCTGCCGTAAGCATTGCGCTCAACGAGCACATCCATGGTTGCCAAGCGCGGCGTCCCCTTATCGTCGTGGGAGGCAAGATCGCGCGCCAACAGAATCAAGCCGGCGCAGGTGCCCAGGACGGGCATGCCCTCAACAATGCGGGTGCGAAGCTCATCGAGCATACCAAGCTCGGCAAGTAACTTGCCCTGAACGGTGGACTCGCCGCCGGGGAGGACCAGGCGGTCAAAGTTCTGCTGCAAATCGGCCGCCTGCCTCATCTCGATACAACGTGCGCCCAGCTCGGACAGTCTTGCCTCGTGCTCGGCAAAAGCGCCCTGGACCGCCAGCACGGCGACCGTTTGGTCTGCATAATCGCTCATGTGCGATCCTTTCTGCTGGACTAGCGCCCGCGCTCCTCCATGATGATCTCGATTTCGTCGGCGTTGATGCCCACCATGGCCTCGCCCAGGTCCTCCGAAAGCTCGGCGATGAGCTTGGCGTCGGTGAAGTTTGCCACGGCCTTGACGATGGCGGCGGCGCGCTTGGCGGGGTCGCCGCTCTTAAAGATGCCCGAGCCAACAAAGACGCCCTCGGCGCCCAGCTGCATCATCAGCGCGGCGTCGGCGGGGGTCGCGACTCCGCCGGCCGCAAAGTTTACGACGGGGAGCTTGCCCGTGGCATGGACCTCGCGCACCAGCTCGACCGGAACCTGCAGCTGCTTGGCTGCCTCAAAGAGCTCGTCGTCGCGCAGGGCAACAACGTCGCGGATCTGCTTTTGGATCTTGCGCATGTGACGCACGGCCTGAACGACGTCGCCCGTGCCCGGCTCGCCCTTGGTACGAATCATCGTGGCGCCCTCAGCAACACGGCGCAACGCCTCGCCCAGATCGCGGGCGCCGCAGACAAACGGCACGTCAAACTGGGTCTTGTCGATGTGATAGACATCATCGGCGGGGGGGAGGACCTCGGATTCGTCGATGTAGTCGATTTCGATGGCCTGCAGGATCTGCGCCTCGACAATGTGGCCGATGCGGCACTTGGCCATAACGGGGATGGAGACGGCCTCTTGGATGCCCTTGATCATCTTGGGGTCGCTCATGCGCGAGACGCCGCCTGCGGCGCGGATGTCGGCCGGGATGCGTTCGAGCGCCATGACGGCGCAGGCGCCCGCCTCCTCGGCGATGCGTGCTTGCTCGGGCGTGGTGACGTCCATGATGACGCCGCCCTTGAGCATCTGCGCGAGCTCGCGATTGAGTTTGACGCGATCGGCCTTGCTGGTCTGTTCTGCCATGGTTGCTCCCTTGGTTCGCATGTACATTGCTTGACGGAACATCCTATCGGGGGGCTGGGTATGGCGAAATACTCAGTTTTCGAGATAATAACAAGGTCAGACTAATGCCAGATTGAATGTTTCGATAAGGTCAGGTGATAGACCCATGCTTGACTACAATTTGGAAAATCGCGGCGAAGCATCGCTTTATGAGTATGTTTACCAGCAAATTCGCGATGATATTGTTGCTGGCCGTATTGCGGCGGGGGAGCATCTGCCGTCTAAGCGCGCCTTTGCGAGTCATCTGGGTATCAGTGTCATTACCATCGAGAATGCATATAGCCAGTTGCTTGCCGAGGGCTATATTTGCTCAATGCCGCGTCGTGGCTACTACGCGTGCGAGCTTCCTGAGGCCCCGGTTCTGGCTTCGGCCGAGACAGAGCTCGATCGAGATTACGCTACCGCGGGCCTTAACGCGCATGATATTGGTGAGCAACCTGAGCAATTCGCCGCGCTTTCTCCTTCCGCCTTGGAAGCCGCGCGTCTCTGGCAAAGCGCTCTGCGGGCGACGTTGACGTCCGAAGATGAGCGCGAAATTTTCTCGCCCGCGCCTGCGCAGGGTACCGCGCGGCTGCGGTGCGCAATTGCACATCATCTTCGCGGGACGAGGGGCATGAATGTCAATCCCGACAACATCGTCATCGGTGCGGGCGCTCAGCTGCTTGACACGATGCTGGTTCAGCTGCTTGGCGCGGACAAGACATACGCCGTCGAGGACCCGGGCTACTTGCGTCTGACGCGCATCTATCAGGCCATGGGCTGCGAAGTGCGGCATGTCCCGTTGGATGGTGAGGGAGTTAACTTGGGCGAGCTGCTCGATGCCGGGGCGGACGTCCTTCACCTTATGCCGTCTCATCAATATCCGACTGGCTTGGTGACGAGCATCGCACGTCGCTACGCACTCCTGAGCTGGGCTGCCGAGCGGCCGGGTCGATATCTCATTGAGGACGATTTCGATTGCGAGTTTCGCCTTGCCGGCAAACCGATCCCCGCACTCGCGTCGATTGATGCTGCCCAATCGGTCATCTACACCAATACCTTTTCGAAAAGCCTGTCGTCGGCCCTGCGTTTGGCGTATATGGTCCTGCCCGATGAGCTCATGGAACGATTCAGGCGTGAATTGGGTTTTTATGCCTCATCGGTCAGCTCCGTAGATCAGGTGGCGTTGGCGCGCTTGCTCGAATCGGGTGATTACGAGCGACATGTGAACCGCGTGCGCGTTCGTGCTCGTGAGGCGCGCGATGGTTTGGCGACGCTTGTGCGGAAGGCGTTTCCGGTGGGGGAGGTCTCGATCGAGCATGCAGACGCGGGCCTTTACTGTGTTTTGGCGCCGGCAAGCGACAAGGCGGGGGATGGCCTTATTCGTGTTATCGCCGATGTCGGCATCCCTTACGTCAACATTGATGATTGTCTATGGGCAAACGATCGGACGACGAACCAGCCGACCACGCGCCGCATCCTTATTCAATACGACGACCTAAGCCCTCAAGTGCTCGGTGCGCTGCACAAGCAGCTGCAATAAGGGCATGAAAAAAGCCCGGACCATGCGGTCCGGGCCTTATCGAGCTAAAGATTATCTCTCAGGCGGTTGGCTTAGCCAAAGTAGCGCTTGAGCAGGCCGGCGAAAGCCTTGCCGTGGCGAGCCTCGTCGCGAGCCATCTCGTGCACGGTGTCGTGGATGGCATCGAGACCAGCGGCCTTGGCGCGCTTGGCAAGATCGGTCTTGCCGGCGGTTGCGCCGTTTTCGGCCTCAACACGCATCTCGAGGTTCTTCTTGGTGGAGTCGGTCACGACCTCGCCCAGGAGCTCTGCGAACTTGGCGGCATGCTCGGCCTCCTCGTAGGCAGCCTTCTCCCAGTACAGGCCGATCTCGGGATAGCCCTCGCGATGAGCGACGCGAGCCATGGCCAGGTACATACCGACCTCGGAGCACTCGCCCTCAAAGTTAGCGCGCAGGTCGGCAACGATATCCTCGGAGACGCCCTCCATCTTGGCGACGCCCACGACGTGCTCGGCAGCCCACTCGAGCTGGCCCTCCTCCTGCTTCAGGAAACGAGAACCGGGGACGCCGCACTGGGGGCACTTGAAGTCCTCGGGCAGCTGGTCGCCGTCGAACTCTTCCACATAACCGCAAACGGGGCAAACAAACTTCATGATTCGATCCTTTCGATCGATGGCGATGGGGCGCTTGTCCGGTCCCGTAAGGGCCCTCTCCGGACGCGCGTCTTGACGAGTTCTATTATCCATAAATGCGACCGAATGTGAAGCCTATTAGGAATGATTTTTAATAAATAATTTTGAGCGTGTGAAGATGTTGATTGATTAACGATTTGCAGGCTGCTTGAACCCTTCGATGAGTACAATCGGTCGAGCAAATGTTGACCCATCAACAAATGAAGGAGTTTCCTTTATGCATCTAGCCCGTCGTGCCTGGTGCCGAACATATCAGACGGTTTTTCGCATCGCATTGCCGATCCTGCCCTATACCGAGCCGCGTATTTTGGAGCATGCCGAGGATGTGCCCGCGGTGCTTCAAAAGCGCTCGATTCAGCGTGTGCTCATCGTGACTGACCCTGGTATTGCCCGTTTGGGGCTCACGGCGCCGCTCGAGCGCGCGCTCGCGTCCAAGGGGATTGGCGTTACGGTCTATGCCGATACGCGTGCGAACCCCACGGTCTCGAATGTGGAGGAAGCGGCGACGCTGTATCGCGAGAACGACTGCCGGGCCATTATCGGTTTTGGTGGCGGTTCGGCCATGGACTGTGCCAAGGGCGTGGGCGCGCGCATTGCGCAGCCAAACAAGCCCATCAACAAAATGCGCGGCCTGTTGCGCGTTCACCGGCTCCTGCCGCTGCTTATCGCGGTTCCCACTACCGCCGGTACGGGAAGCGAAGTCACGCTCGCGGCAGTGATTACCGACGACGAGACGCACTATAAGTACCCTATTAACGACTTTGTGCTCATCCCACGCTTTGCGGTGCACGACCCCGAGTTTACGCGTGGGTTGCCGGCGTCCATTACGGGACAGACGGGTATGGATGCTCTGACGCATGCCGTCGAGGCGTTTATCGGCCGTAGTACCACGCCCTACACGCGCAAGATGGCACGCCAGGCGGTTCAGCTCATCCACGACAATTTGCTCGAGGCCTATGAGCATGGCGACAACATGCGTGCGCGCCGCAATATGCTTTCGGCGGCGTATAAGGCGGGCGTCGCATTTACGCGCTCCTATGTCGGATATGTGCATGCCATCGCGCACAGCCTGGGCGGCCGATACGGCATTCCGCACGGTTTGGCCAACGCGATCATCCTGCCGCACATACTGCGTGCCTATGGCGAAGCCGCCGCTCCCAAGCTTGCCGATCTTGCTCGCATGGCGGGTATTGCGCCGGCTACCGCGCAGGACAGTCTTGCCGCCGAGGCCTTTATCGATTGGGTCGATCGCATGAACGAGGCCTTGGGAATTCCTAAATATGTCTCGGGTATTCGCCGCTCCGATATTCCGCAAATGGCGGCCCATGCCGATGCCGAGGCCAATCCGCTGTATCCTGTTCCGCTTTTAATGGACCGTTTGGAGCTCGAGCATATGTACGAGGTCGTCGCGGGTGGTATGTTTGAGGACGAAAACTAGGAGGGTCCATGAACACCGAGGAAATCGCGCGCATCGTTAGCAGTCAGCGCGCCTATTTTAAGACGCATGCCACGTTTGATGTCGATGCTCGCCGCCGCGCGCTCGTGCGTCTGCGCGATGCGGTTCGGGCGCACGAGGACGATATCGCCCATGCGCTCAAGACCGATTTAGGCAAGTCGCACGACGAGGCGTATATGTGCGAGATCGGCACGTCGCTTTCCGAGATTCGCCATCAGATTGCGCATGTGGCCCGATGTAGTCGCGCACGCCTGCGCCCGTGCGACCTTGCCAATGCTATTAGCGTGTGCAAAACGCAGCCGGTTCCCTATGGCGTGACGCTGATCATGGCGCCTTGGAACTACCCGTTTTTGTTGACGCTCGAGCCGCTCGCCGGCGCGCTTGCTGCGGGCAACACCGTGGTCATCAAGCCGAGCGCCTATGCGCCGGCCTCGAGCACGGTGCTCAAGCAGATTTGCGAGGAAGCATTTGATCCGCGCCTGGTGACGGTTGTCGAGGGCGGCCGTGCCGAGAACGAGGCGCTGCTCGATGAGTGCTGGGACAAGATCTTCTTTACCGGTAGTGTTCCGGTCGGCAAGCTTGTCATGGAGCGCGCGAGCAAAAACCTCACGCCCGTAACGCTCGAGCTAGGCGGCAAGAGCCCCTGCATCGTGGACGCCTCCGCAAATTTGAAGGTTGCGGCACGACGTATCGCCTTTGGCAAGTGGCTCAACGTGGGCCAGACCTGTGTGGCGCCCGACTATCTGCTGGTTGACGCGCGCGTGCACGATGAGCTGTTGGAGCTCATCAAGGAGGAAGTCCGCCGCATGTTTGGCGAGCACCCGCTCGACAACGAGGACTACGGCCATATCGTCAACGCCAAGCATTTTGAGCGCGTGCGCGGGCTGGTCGACCCCGACAAGGTTGTGCTGGGAGGTGCGGCGCGCGAGGCCTCGCTCAAGATTGAGCCGACGATCCTGGACGGCGTGACGCCAGAGGATGCCGTAATGCAGGAGGAAATCTTCGGCCCTATCTTGCCGGTACTGACGTTTGAGAGCCTGGACGAGGTCGAGGCGTTTATTACGGATCGCCCGACGCCGCTGGCTCTGTATATCTTTAGCCAGGATCGCGCGGTGCAGCAGCGCTTTGTGCGCTACGTGCCTTTTGGCGGCGGCTGCGTCAACGATACCATCATGCATTTGACTACGAGTCATATGGGATTTGGCGGTATGGGCGCGAGCGGCATGGGGCAGTACCATGGCCGCGAGAGCTTCGATACGTTTAGTCACAAGAAGAGCATCGTGAACAAGGCGACCTGGCTGGACGTGCCGTTCCGCTATGCGCCCTACGCAAGCTGGAAGCACAAGTTCGTGCGCATGTTTGTGCACTAGGATGAGATAGAAGATAAGGAAAAAAGTCGCCGGTTGTTCCTGCCATTAGAGGAGTTTGCCATGTTTGACGACGACCTGTTCGATCTGACGGACGATCCATTTGAGTGGGACCTGCTGCTCGACGATGATGAACTGGAGCAGGATCGTAAAAAGCGGAAGGATAAGAACGCACAAGGTGACGCATCGAAAAAGAATGACAAGCGCCGCCGTGGACTGTTTGGCGGGCTCTTTGGGTAATCGCCGCGCCAAAGCGTCTGTATACTAGGCACGTGTTAGATGCGTTGCGAAATGAGGACACAGACGATGATGTGGTTTACCGCCGACTTGCACTTGGGCGATACGAATATCCTGCACGATATGGATCGGCCGTTCGCCTCGGTCGAGGAGATGAACCGCAAGGTTATTGACGCCATTAACGAGTGCGTTGCTGCGGATGACCGCCTCTACATCCTGGGAGACTTTACGTATCGACTGCCCATGGCGGAGGCCGTGCGCCTGCGCGAGCGTATTACATGTCAGAACGTAACGCTCATCCGTGGCAACCATGACGGCGATTGGGAAGATCCGGACGCACCGCACATTTGGGATGACGTGCGCGATTACCTGGAGATTGCTCCCGGCTATGCCAAGGGACATCGTCTGGTTCTGAGCCATTACCCCATGCTCAGTTGGAACGGCAAAGCGCGTGGCGCCATTATGCTGCACGGACACATCCACAGCAGGGGGGACCGCACTAACACGCGCAACCGTGATCGCGAGCGTCCCGTTTACCGCTACGATGTTGGCCTCGACGCCAATGGCTACAAGCCCGTAAGCCGAGACCAGATCTTGAGCTTCTTTGGACTGTAATTAGAAGTGCAGGTAGAATGAACGCGCCGCGTAGATGGTCTGCACGGCGCGTTTTAGTAGGAGCAATGATTCCATGAGGGCTATCCAGCGCATTAACCACAACGCTGCCATCTGCGAAGATGGTGCGGGGCGTCAGCTTATCGCGCTGGGTCGCGGTATCGGCTTTGGCGATATGCCGCACGAGGTCGACCTGGATGTCGTCACCCGTACCTTTTACGGCATCGATTCCAAGTACCTGGCGTTTATCGACGAGGTCGATCCCGAGGTGCTGGAGTTTTCCGCTCAGCTGGCAGATATCGCAACCGGGCAGCTCTCGTACGAATTGAGCCCCAATCTTCCCATTACGCTGGCCGACCATATTCAGTTTGCCATTAAGCGCGCTCGTGAGCACATGGTGGTGTCGTTGCCGCTTGAGCGCGATCTGGAGCAGTTGCACCCCATTGAATATCGCTTAGGCGAGCTGGCTGTTCGCGGCATTAAGAAAACCTTTGCCGTCCGCATGCCTCAAAGCGAGGCTGCAGGCATTGCCATGTCGATTATCAATGCGGCGGTTAAGCCGAGTGAGAAACGCGTTTTGGCCGAACGGCAGGAGGAGCGCCTGCTCGATATGACGGTCGCAATTATTCAGGAAGAGCTTGGCGTGACGGTCGATCGTTCGTCGTTTGCCTTTACCCGTTTTGCCACTCATGTGCGCTATCTGCTCGACCGCGTGGCAAAGAAAGAGCCAATCGATACCGAGAATTCCGGTCTCTATGACGTGCTTGTGGAGCAGTATCCTGCGGCATCGCGCTGTGCCCATCGTATTGACGAGTTGATTCGGGAGACCTTTGGCGAGCCGCTGGCGCAAGAAGAGCTCGTCTACCTCATCATGCATGTGAATCGCGTGGCTCCTTCAAATGTAGATAACTAATAGGGGCGACTAAGCGTTTCAAATTCGTTTCGGCAACCGTTCGCAGACCGTTTGCTACCGTTTGTCGGTAATCTGAGCCGCAGCGAACGCGTCCACCGCATATACTCGCCGTGTGTTGGGTGTTACTCACGGCGCAGCTCCGAGAGGCACTACCGATTCTGCCGAGATCCGTATTGGGTCTCTGTCGGTTGTGCGCGGGGCTTTTTTCATGTCGATCCACCCGGGAATCACATGCAATGAAATCTCTTGCCAATGGGCATCGCGCGCTGCGCAGGCGCGAGCGGAATCGTGTGTCTTGGCGCGGTGAAGTCCCACGACTTTTAGTTGGAAGAGAAGGGATTCGACATGGCTGTCGATAACAAGAAGATTGCCGAGGACGTGCTTGCTGCCGTTGGCGGCGCCTCCAATGTGACGAACGCGACGCACTGCATGACTCGCCTGCGTCTGAACCTCAAGGATCAGTCCATCCCCAATGACGATGAAGTTAAGAAGATCAAGGGCGTACTGGGTGCTCAGTGGTCTGGCGGCCAGTATCAGGTCATTATCGGCCAGAATGTGCCAAAGGTCTATGACGCCGCCATTGCGCTGGGCGTTAAGGGCGAAGGCTCCATCGACGAGAATCTCGATGGTGGCACCAAGGAGCCGCTGACGCTCAAGACTGTGGGCAAGAAGATCCTCAACT
>CABTZM010000078.1 GCA_902489295.1 uncultured Collinsella sp. | reverse complement strand
TCTGAGCGCGCACCACGATGGTGTAATACACGTCGTTGGCCGACTTCTCCACCGAGGAAACGGTGCCGAGCGGCAGGCCCTTGGGAAACACGCCGCCAATGCCAGAGGTCACGATGATGTCGCCCACTTTGACGTCGGAGTCGACGCTCACGTACTCAAGGCGCAGGGTGCCATCGGGCTGGCCCTGCAGCATACCCTGGGCGCGCGTGTCCTGCACCATAGCCGACACGCCCGAGTTCTCGTCGCCAATCAGGCGCACGGTAGAGGTCTTGGCCGATACCTCGATAATCTGGCCGATAACACCGGCGGAACTCGTCACGGGCATGTTGATGGTAAGGCCGTCGGCAGATCCCTTGTCGATGGTAACGGTCGAGGTCCAGGCATCGCCCGAAGCACCGACAATACGAGCAGCGGTCGACTTGAGGTTGTAGGTCGATTGCAGCCCGACCAGGCCCTCCAGGCGCTCGGCAGTCTTTTGAGCCTCGGAAAGCTCGGCGACCTTAGAGGTCAGCACCTCGTTTTGCTTCTTGAGGTCATCGAGCGACTCCTGCGAAGCCGTGAGGTTGGAGAACACGTTGCCGATCGCGTTGAAGGGAGCCGCCACGGCCGAACCCAAAAAGCGCACCGGCGAGGTAATCGTCGTCACACCCGAGCGCACGGCATGAATCGGCCCGGCCTCGCCCTCACGGATATAAAACGTGAGCAGCAACACCGAAATCAGGCTGAAAACAATCAACGGGCGCATACCCGTTGATTGTCGCTTGGTATTCAGATTTGGAGAGAAACCCGAAGATCGTGCCAAATGGAATCCACCTTTTGGAAATTAAGCATTGGTTTGGACGAAGCCACCGTCAAAGGCGTTGGCCTCGAGCACGCGGGCGCAGCCGTTTACGACGTTATCGAGCGCCGTGGGGCTGACGTTGACCGAAACGCCGGTCTCGTCGCGCAGGCGCACGTCGAGGCCGCGCAGCAGCGCACCGCCGCCGGTCAGCAGAATGCCGTAGTACATAAGGTCCGAGGCAAGATCGGGCGGCGTGGCGTCCAGAGCGTCCTTAACGGCCTTGGCCATCTCGTCGAGCGGCTTGTTGAGCGCGCGGCGAATCTCCTCGCTCTCGATGCGCACGGTCTTGGGCAGGCCCGTGATAACGTCGCGGCCGTTGACCTCGACGTCGAGCTCATCCTTGAGCGGCACGGCGGAGCCGACCTTGATCTTGATGTCCTCGGCCGTACGCTCGCCGATAGCCAAGTTGTAGGCATCGCGAACATGGGTGAGGATAGCCTGGTCGAACTCGTCGCCGGCAATGCGGATGGACTGCGACACGACAATACCGCCCATAGCGATAACGGCGACCTCGGTGGTGCCGCCACCGATATCGATGACCATGGAGCCCGTGGGCTCCTCGACGGGCAGGTCGGCGCCGATGGCAGCCGCCATGGGCTCCTCAATCAGGTAGGCCTGGCGAGCGCCGGCCTGGATCGTGGCCTCAAAGACGGCTCGCTTCTCGACCGACGTGACGCCGGAGGGAACGCAGACGACGACGCGCGGACGCGGAGTCCACGGATAGCGCTTCTCGGAAGCCTTGTCGATAAAGTAGCGAAGCATGGCCTCGGTGACATCGAAGTCGGCGATGACGCCGTCCTTAAGGGGACGAACGGCCACGATGTTGCCGGGCGTACGGCCGAGCATGCGCTTGGCCTCGATGCCGACTGCCAGGATGCGCTCGTCGTTCTTGTCGATGGCGACAACGGAGGGCTCGCGGATGACGATGCCCTTGCCGCGCACAGAGACGAGCGTATTGGCGGTGCCGAGGTCGATGGCGAGATCGCCCGCATAGCTACCGAAGAACATATCCATCAAAGAAAACAACGCAACTCCTGATGTGTTGGATGATTGCTGGAAAACTACTAGCCCATCATACTAGCGCAAGCCCGGCACCTCACTTGCGGTGAAGCGCCGGGCAGAGCCAAATCTCATAAGGTCACTACTGGTTGTCAGCGGCCGAAAAATCGATGTCGAAGGAGGAAACGGCCCAACCGATATGGTTGTCGGAGCGCACGAATTTAACGGTGTACTCCTGCTCGCCGCCCTTGGACAGCGAAGCCTTCACCTTGGCGGTGGTCTCGGTCATGGACTGATCCATACCCTCGATGGAGACGGTGGCGCCCTGCGGGATCGAGGAGATGATCATCGCCTTGGCGTCCTCGGACAGGCTCGAGGCCAGGCAGGACTCGGCCTTGGCGGTATCGCCGTCACCGGCAGCCTGGAACAGGTCGGTGATGACGGACTCCTGCGAGGGGTAGCCCATGCCGCGCGTATAAGCATAGCCAAGACCGCCGGCAGCGATCACGATGAGCAGAAGCAGTACCAGGAAGATCTTGAGACCCGTGTGACGGTGGCGACGACGAACCTTGGCCTGCTTGCGGTCCTGCTGGACCATCTCGGACTCGGACAGCGTAAAGAAGCCGGTGTCAGAGGGGTCGGGCATAAACTGACCGGTCGCGCCCGTGGGATCGAGCGGGTCGACAGCGGGAGCGTCCATCGCGGGAGCCGGAGCCGTGGACATGGCCGTCTGGGCCGAAAGCGCGGCGAGCGAGTCGTGCACGCGGGCAAGCTCGTCGGCCTGCTCGGGCGTGAGCTGGTAGATACCGTCGGCGGTAGCGGCGTTAAAGGCATCGAGCGCATCGGAGGGACGGCCGGCGGCGGAAAGCGCTTGGCCCATGCCGGCGTTGAGGGCGCGCGTATCGTCGCGCGGGCCGGCAAAGTCGATAGCCGTGCGGTAGGTCTCAACGGCGTCCGCGGGGCGGCCGAGCTTGATGAAGCAGCGGCCCAGATCGCCGAGGGCGGCGGCAGGAGCCGGGTTGGCGCCGTCGATGGCAGCCTGACGGAAGGCGGTACCGGCGTTGGCATAGTCGCCCGACTGGAACAGCGCGTTGCCCAGACCCAGGTAGGCCTTAAAAGGCGTGGCGTAGGAAGCGTCCTGGGTAGCTGCAGAGAACGCCTGGGCAGCCGTGGTGTAGTCGCCCACCGCGGCGAGTGCCTTGCCGCGGTTGGTGAGCAGGGCACCACGCTTGCCATAGGCGCCGTCGTTGAGGGCGGCGGCGTAAGCCTCGGCAGCCTCGGCATACATGCCCAGATGCATCAGGGCGTTGCCGCGCAGGTGGTCGGCCTCACCCATGATCTCGTTGGGAGTCTTTGCCGCGCCAAGCATCTGGGCGGCAGCGGAAAAATCACCCGCGCGATAAGCGGCGCGGCCCTGTTGGATCAGCTGGCTATTCAAGGAAGTCCCCTTTACTCGTGAACGATCTCGACATGAACGATCTCGTCGCCGGCACGCAGCTGCGAGATAACGTCGAGGCCCTCGACCGTGGTACCAAAGACGGTGTAGCCGGAGTCGAGGTTGTGCTGGGCGCCCAGGCAGAAATAGAACTGCGAGCCAGCGGAATCGGGATCCATGGAGCGGGCCATGGCAAGTGCGCCGTCAACATGGCTGTTGCGCGGATTGGTGGCAAACTCGCCCTTGATGCAGTAGCCGGGGCCACCGGTACCGGGCATGCCATCGGGGCCTTCAAGGCCGGCAGCGACGTCGGCGCCGGACATATCACGGGTATTGGGGTCGCCGCCCTGGATCACAAAGCCGGGCACATAGCGATGGAACTTAAGGCCGTCGTAGAAGCCCATCGTGGAAAGCTCGCAGAAGTTCGCCACATGGATGGGGGCGCCCTCACCGTCAAACTTGACCTTGATGGTGCCCTTCGACGTCTCGATCACCGCGCACTCGTCACCGACGAGCTGGTACTCGGGCGTATAGAGCTCTTTCTTAAAACCAAACATGTGGTTCCTTCCTCGTGCGTTTAAAGCATATTTGTACGAATTGTAGCAATAAGCACGGGCTTCCATCAATTGCGCACGCAGGTTATACCGCCGGAGGGCAACAAATTACGAACGCTGCTGCGGCCTCCATGCGCTCACATTGGCGTCGTACTGGTTGAGCGCACCGTTACCGCCCTGCGCGATGGGCGCCAGAATCTCGCTCTGGCGGGCGCTCAGAGACTCGCCGTCGGAAATGGACAGCGAAATATCCCAGCTCTGGCAAATCACGTCGACACGCTCGTACATCCACTGGGCAAGCTGCTTTAGGTGATCAATGTCCTCCGCATAGACCGTGTCGTCCTGGACCTTCAGGTTGTTGAGCTCATCCTGGGTCTTTTTAATCTGGTCGCGAAGGGCATAGGCGCTCTGTGACAGCTCCTGGCGGGTGGCCAGCGGCGTGCGTAGATAGCCGTTGTTAAACGAATCGATAACCTCGCCGATCTGATCCTCGTCACCATACGAAACGATGGTCTGGTACAGGCCGTCGAGCCTGGTGTAGAGCTGGTCGTCGGTTAAGACGGTCTCCTCCTGAACAACCTCGGACACACCCTCTTGCTTGGACTCTTTCTCGGTGGCCTCGCCCTTTTGGCGCGACGGGAAGGTGGTCTTGGCGGCCTGGCCAAACTGGTCGTAGAAGCCGGGCATGACGCCCATGGGATCGGCAGTCACAAACCAATAGGCACCACCACACACGGCGGCGAGCACCGCGATGACGATGAGCGGTTTGGGGATATGGCGTTTGTGCTTGTGATAGGCATCCTCGTCGGGGTGGACCTTGCGCTTGGGCTTTTGCTTTTTGGGCTGGGCATCATCGCGCAGGGACACCGGCGTGGGGATATCGACCTTGGGGATGCCAAAGTCCTTATCGAAGGCAGGCAGCACGCAGGTCTCGTTGGGGTCGGCTGCGTCGGAGAGCACCGCCGCGGCAGATGCCGGCGCGTGGGGCACCTCGGTATCGATTTGCTCCTGCGTCAGACGCGGAAAGCCAGCCGTGCGGCCTGCGGCCAGGTCGGATGCGGCCGCGTCCTCGGAAAGGATGCCCGGCGCGGGGCGTCCACACTTGGGACAGGTACGGTCATGCGGGGACAGACGGGCGCCGCAACCGTCGCAGAACACGAACTCGGTATGCTCGGGGCCATCGCCCGGACCAACGTATGCGTTGCAATAGGGGCAGAACGAGGCGCCGTCCTCGATGGTCTTTAGGCAATGCGGGCAGATCACGGCATCCTCTTTCCGAAGCAATTCAAACAATCGAGGTTAGAGCATAACATCGCCAAGGCCCCACAGGAGCAAGGCACCAATTCAACATCGCCAGGGCGCGTAGTTACTTCTTCTTTTTGCTCGGCATCGAGACTTTGATGCCCTGGGCCGATTTGGTCACGCGGGAGCGCTTCGCACCGGCGCTCTTCTTTTTCTTGGGCTGGGTCTGGGCCACGCCCTCGAGTGCGCGGGCCTCGGCCTCGCGGACAGTGCGCACCTCACGGCGCTGCGCCATGTCGGCGACGACGCGCTTGGCAAAACGCTCGGCCGTCGAACCCGTCGAGCTCACCTTGCCGCCACCGCGACCCAAGCGGACGCGCACACCGCGGCCAAAACCAGTTGCGGCATGACGACGACGCGGCTTGAGCGAATCCATCATCGTGGCGAGCTTAAAGAACACCGAGCAGGTAATGACCACGATGACAGCCAAGATAACCATCTGGCCCATCGACAGGTTGGCAATAGACAGCAGCTTCGGGAATCCGATAACGCCCACCAGGATGCCGGCAACTACAAACACAAAGAGCGCCACACGTAAGGGCGTGAGGGGCTGCGAGATACGCCAGATCAGGCTGACGCTCGCCGCGCACGACGTGAGCAGGCACATGGTAGAAAGCGTGAGCTGGCTAAAGCCAAACACGCGCGCCACAAAGATATCGAGCGCCGCGGCCAAAATGACCGCCAGCGAGGCAGGCAACGCACGCTTGAGCACATTGGTCAGGAACGACCCCTTCACGCGGGCGTTATTGGGCTCTAGGCCCAGCACAAAGCCCGGTGCGCCGATGCAGAAAAAATTAATGAGCGTCATCTGGATGGGCTCAAAGGGATACGGCGGCAGCGCGATGCAGAGCGCCGCCAGGCCCATCGAAAACAGCGTCTTGGTCAAGAACAGCGCCGCAGAGCGCTGCAGGTTGTTGATAGAGCGACGGCCCTCGGCCACCACGGCGGGCATCGAGGCAAAGTCGTTGTCGACCAGCACGATCTCGGCCACGTTGCGCGCGGCATCGGAACCGGCGGCCATGGCCACGGAGCAATCGGCCTCCTTGAGCGCCAGCACATCGTTGACGCCATCGCCCGTCATGGCCACAGTATGCTCGCGGCGCTTGAGAGCCTGCACGAGCTCGCGCTTCTGCTGCGGCGTCACGCGACCAAAGACGTGATAGCGGTCCACCGCCGCGTCGAGCTTGGCAGGCGTATCGAGCGTCGTGGCGTCCACATAGGCATCGGCCCCTGGCACACCCACCACGCGCGCGATCGACGACACCGTGCGGGGGTCGTCGCCGCTAATCACGTTGAGGGTCACGCCCTGCTCGTTAAAGTAGCCGATGGTCTCGGCGGCAGATGCGCGAATCTCGTCGCGAATGGTCACAAAGCCCACGGGCTCGGCCTCGCCCACCATATCGCCGTCGGGCGTAAAGCCGTCCACGCGGGCCACCACGAGCACACGGCAGGTATCGGCAAGCTCGGCCACGCGGTTCTCGACCTGGGCAAAGGCACGCTCCGAAAGCACAAACTGCGCCGCGCCCATCACATAGGAGCCCTGCGCAAACGAGGCGCCACTCCACTTTTTAGACGACGAGAACGGGATGACCGACAGCGGCTCGGACACCTCGACCGGGCGGTCGGCGTAATAGTTGAGAAGCGCCTGGCAGGTCTCGTTGGCATCGGCCGAGGTCGCGCGCGCCACGTTGGCAAGCGCATAGTCGAGCACCGTGGTATCGACGGGAACGGCGACATCGCTCTCCCCCGCGCCCATGCCCTCGATCGGCAACGGATAGGTACCCTCGACCTCCATGCGACCCGACGTGATGGTGCCCGTCTTGTCCAGGCACAGCACGTCGACGCGCGCGAGCGTCTCGATACAGTAAAGCTGTTGAGCCAGCACTTTACGGCGCGCCAGACGTACGGTGGCGATTGCCAGCACCGACGAGGTCAGCAGCACCAGGCCCTGCGGAATCATGCCCAGCAGAGCACCCACCGTGGACAGCAGCGCCGACGAAGGCACGCGACCGGCAAGCAACTCAGAGAAGCACCACGATAGCGCGCTATCGCCCGGCATACCGGCGGCATCCCACAGCTCGCTCACGCTCGAGGAAAAGAGCGCCAAGCCGAGCGGAATCATGATGATGCTCGCAAAACGCACGATGGCGTTGAGCGCGTTCATGATCTCGGAATTGACCTTTTTGACGTACTTGGCCTCGTTGTTAATCTTGGCCACGTAGTTGTCGGCGCCGACATGGATCACGCGGGCGCGCAGCAGACCCGAGTCGATAAAGCTGCCGCTCATGAGCTCGGAGCCGGGCTGCTTCTTAATAAGGTCGCTCTCGCCCGTCAGCAGGCTCTCGTTCACGAGCGCCTCGCCCGACACCACCACGGCGTCAGCGGGAATCTGGTCGCCGCGCCCCAGGCGAATGATGTCGTCGAGCACAATCTGGTCCAGGTCGAGCTCCACCTCGGCGCCGTCGCGCACGGCAATAGCCTTCTTGGAGGTGAGCAGCGTGAGCTTATCGACCATCTTCTTGGAGCGCATGGACTGGATGACGCCGATGGCGGTGTTGAGGAACACCACGAACAGAAACGTTAGGTTCTTAAACGATCCGGTCATAATGACCAAAATCGCCAGGACAACGTTGATTAAATTGAACAGCGTGCAGAGGTTTTCGATGATGAGCTCGCGGACCGACTTGGTCTTGAGCTCCATGTTGCGGTTGATCTTGCCAGCGGCAATGCGCTCCTCGACCTCGGCAGTCGAAAGTCCGCGCTCGATATCCGTAGCTGCCATACCACGTCCCATCACGTCGCATCGGTATAAGAAAACCGCCCGGACCATACGAGGTTCGGACGGCCTTGCTTTCTATGGTGCCCCATGTTGGATTCGAACCAACGGCCTTCTGCTCCGGAGGCAGACGCTCTAATCCCCTGAGCTAATAGGGCGAACGGAATGCATTATACCCAAGTGCACCATGGGCTATCAAAATAAAAGAAAAAGCTTTGCAATTCCGTGGGAGACGCGGCGTAACGGCTCACTTTAGGACGCAAAAGTGAAACAATTAGTATAAACTCTCATGCACCATATATATAACGGCTCGCGATGCGGGCCGTTTTTGCAAGGGCTATCCATCGAGGTGAGAGGCACACCATGATTGCAATTTTAAAGCAGAGCGCCAGCGACGAGGCCGTAAGCCACATCGTCAGCTGGATTGAGAAAAAGGGTCTCAAGACCGACGTCTCGCGCGGCGAGAACGAAACCATCATCGGCCTGGTGGGCGATACCACCAAGATCGACCCGTTCCTGCTCGAGTCCATGGACGTCGTCGAGCGCGTGCAGCGTGTCTCCGAGCCGTTCAAGCGCGCGAACCGCAAGTTCCATCCCGAGGACTCCGTCATCGACTGCGGCCACGGCGTCAAGATCGGCGGCGACCAGTTCCAGGTCATCGCCGGACCCTGCTCCGTCGAGGGCGAGAACCTCATCCGCATCGCCCGCCGCGTAAAGGCCGCCGGCGCCACGATGCTGCGCGGCGGCGCCTACAAGCCCCGCACCTCCCCGTACGCCTACCAGGGCATGGGTCCCGCCGGCCTCGACCTGCTGTGCGAGGCATCGGCCGAGCTCGACATGCCGATCGTCACCGAGATCATGGACCCGCGCGACGTGCAGGTCTTCCTCGACAAGAAGATCGACGTCATGCAGATCGGTGCCCGCAACGCCCAGAACTTCCCCCTGCTCAAGGAGGTCGGTAAGACCAAGACCCCGATCCTGCTCAAGCGCGGCATGTCCGGCACCGTCGATGAGCTGCTTATGGCTGCCGAGTACATCATGAGCGAGGGCAACGA